>CAIOSY010000020.1 GCA_903861075.1 uncultured Nitrosomonadales bacterium | reverse complement strand
GTCGAAACGCCTTAAATTCTGCGCCAGCGTATTATCCAGAAAATCACTTTCTATAACACGCTTGCCGGTGGCGCCTGCTGCAGTCAACAACTGCTCCAGCACATTGAGCAAACGACGTGCGTCGCCATCCGAGTAACCGATGATGCGTTCACGGGCATCATCGGTAAAACTCAAGCCGGGCATCGCAACTTGCTGCACCCGTTCGAACAACAAACCCAATTCATCGATAGACAAGGCGTGCAGCACATACACCTGAGCGCGCGACAACAGCGCGTTGTTCACTTCAAAGGAAGGATTCTCGGTGGTCGCGCCGATAAAAGTCACCAGACCTTGCTCAACAAATGGCAAAAAAGCATCCTGTTGTGACTTATTAAACCTGTGCACCTCATCCACAAACAAAATAGTATGACGACCGTTTTGTTGCAACACGTGTTGCGCTTGTGCAATAGCCTCACGAATATCCTTCACCCCCGACAAAACGGCGGAGAGCGGCATGAATTCCGCATCAAAAGCAGATGCCATCAGTCGCGCCAGCGTGGTCTTTCCCACCCCTGGCGGTCCCCATAAAATCATCGAATGCAGCCGACCAGATTGAAAGGCCAGCCGTAACGGTCGCCCTTCGCCCAGCAAATGCGATTGCCCGACCACCTCGTCAATATGTTTGGGGCGCAAGCGCTCTGCCAACGGGGCATCCGGTTGCGCAACGGCAAATAGATCACTCATTCAGCGCTCCTGCCGACTTAGCCAACTGTTTGACAATACGACTACCCGGCACGTCCGTATTTGCTTGTCGCCACTGCGCCGCCGTCAAACCGAACAACGCGACATTCAGCAAATCTGCCTCGCTGGCATAAATAATGCCCGTCTGCACCTTGGTTAAGCGCGATGGAATCAGCCGTTCTTTAATGGCATCGGTGTGTATCTTGTAATTGACCTTGGACAAGGTGCACTGAAAACTCCACTCCAGCGATTTTGAACTGGCCTCATCATCCGTGAGTCGCTGGAATTCCTTGATAAGGTAAATCTTGAATTCTGCGCTGATCCACATCCCAAACTCGAACGCAATATCCTTGTGGGCATAGCTTCCGCCATACCTTCCCGCCTTCGCCTGCAAGCCAATAGCGTTCGTTTTTTCTACCCACTCTTTAACGCTAATTTTGTAGCTATTCAGCCCTGCCTGACTTTTAATTATGGCGAATTCGCCATAATTAAAATCGGGGTTGTAAACCGACTCCCAAATTCCCAGGAATTCAACGGTATTGCGCTTCCTCAGCCAATCCGAAATAAAAAAATCGCCATCCTTGGCCGTCAACATATCCATCAACTTTAAAACCTCAGTTCAATCCGCAGATTACGCAAATTCCCGCAGATTTTCAAGCAGTTACAGCTATTGGTAGTTTCACCTGATGGGTTGTCATAGGCTTTATTGCAAGTATTTGTTTTAATAGGTTTTAATATGTGAAATCTACGGATAAATGCTTTTAATAGGATCAAGGAGATATAGTCCTGCCCAGCACGGGTTGAAATGGTGACGGCTACTTCGTTTGGACTGGCATTTAGCAGACCCACCAGCCCAGAGAGTTTCACCTTAAACTGCTCAAATTGCACCCTGCCCGGTTTGACTTTCAGCGAAACTGGTGAAAGAGACTGGCCGGGGGTTTTAACTATACAGGTCACCGAACTATTCCCCACCGATCACATCTGCACCAGCCGGGGGGGTGAATTGAAATTGCGCCCCTGAGATTTTAGGATTGCGCTGCATACCAGAGAAGCGCAGCACGGTTTTGTGTCCGAACGAGTCATTCAACTCCATCGCGACCAGACTAGCCTGCTCATCAAACCCCATCATCACCGCTGAAAAACTACTGTCTTGCGCTTTAGGTGTCGCCTGCAACCACTCAAGTCCCTCACGACTGCCGGCTTCCTTTAATACAAACCCCCGCTCTATCTCATTACTGCCCGCCAACAATGCGGCAGGACTACTGCCTAAGGCGGCATCGAGTTTTTTAACGGAAACCTGATTTAAATCTTTGTCATACAGCCAGAACTTTGTGCCGTCGCCAACAATGATTTGCTCATAGGGCTTTTGATAATTCCAGCGAAAATGACCGGGGCGTTGAAACTGCATAACGCCTGATGCACTCTGCATCCGTTTGCCATTCTGATCAAGCACGGTTTGCGTGAAATTCGCCTGCGCAGCATGCGTGGCGGCGATATAGCTCTTTAGCTTTTCGATAGCGCCGGCCCGGGCCGTCAACGGCGTGAGGAACAACATTGCGATAACAATTATATATTTCATCTTTTTCAGGATTCAGGATTCAGAAACTTACGCGTTTTATTCACTTACCACTTACGACTCTCTGTTTGGCGCTATCACTTCTCTATTACCATTGCTTTGCATGGCCGTCACGATTCCTGCGGCTTCCATCTGCTCAACCAGACGTGCTGCGCGGTTATAGCCGATACGTAAATTCCTTTGCACCAGGGATATTGAAGCCCTGCGTGATTTAACCACAATTTCGACTGCCTGATCATAAAGTGGATCAGCTTCTGCTTCGAGCGCCGGCGAAAGTCCCGGGTCCTCATTCCCTTCTTCCAGTGAATTAAGTACGCCGTCAATGTAGCGCGGCTCACCTTGCGCTTTTAGATATTCGGTAATGCGATGCACTTCCTGATCAGAGACAAAGGCACCATGCACACGCTGCGGATAACCTGTGCCCGGTGGCAAATACAGCATATCCCCCTGGCCTAGCAAAGCCTCAGCGCCCATCTGATCCAAAATAGTGCGCGAATCAATCTTTGAAGAGACTTGAAATGCCACGCGCGTTGGCACGTTAGCTTTGATCAGTCCGGTAATAACATCTACCGAGGGGCGCTGCGTCGCCAGCACTAAATGGATTCCTGATGCGCGCGCCTTCTGCGCCAGACGTGCAATCAGTTCTTCAATTTTCTTACCGACCACCATCATCAAATCAGCCAACTCGTCGATAAACACCACAATCAAAGGCATTTCTTCCAGCGCTTCAGGATCATCAGGAGTCAGAGAAAAAGGATTCGTTAACGGCGTTTCGGCCTTAATCGCTTCCCGCAATTTTTGATTAAAACCGGCAATATTACGCACACCAAAATGTGACATTAACCGATAACGCTTATCCATTTCCTGCACGCACCAGTTCAAGCCGGATGCCGCCTGTCGCATATCGGTTACAACCGGACAAAGCAAATGCGGAATTCCTTCATAAACAGACAGTTCCAGCATTTTTGGATCGATTAGCAACATGCGAACCTGTTGCGGCGTCGCCTTGTAAAGAATACTCAGTATCATGGCGTTAATCCCGACCGACTTACCTGAGCCTGTCGTACCCGCAACCAACACATGCGGCATCTTGGCCAAATCGGCCACAACAGGTTTTCCACCAATATCCTTACCCATTGCGATAGTCAGCATCGAGTGCATTTCCGCATAAACCTGAGAGCTTAAAATTTCTGAGAGCTGCACCATCTGTCGCTTAGGGTTAGGTAACTCCAGTGCCATATAAGCCTTACCGGGTATTGTTTCAACCAGACGAATACTCGCCACTGACAAAGCGCGGGCCAAATCTCGCACCAGATTCGTAATCTGACTCCCCTTTACACCAACAGCAGGTTCAATTTCATAGCGCGTAATGACAGGCCCCGGATAGGCTGCCACCACTTTAACGGTTACGCCAAAATCTTGCAGCTTGCGCTCAATCAACCGGGAAGTAAATTCCAGCGTATCGGATGAAACCCGTTCAACATGTTCAATGGCTGCATCCAGCAAATGCAGGGGCGGCAAGGCTGAATCCGGCATATCAGAAAACAAGGTGATTTGTCTCTCCTCGGAAACACGATCAGACTTGACCACGATCATTTGCGGCATTTCGATGTGTATAGGCTGATGCGTCTCAACACGCACCTTTTTATCCGGTTCAGAAGGATTGGGATCAATGCAGACAGACTGATGCACGTCAACACGCAACTTCTCCTCTTTAACGATGGCCGTACGTTGATTCATCGCCTGCGCGCCGATACGTTTATCCTGAAGCGTCTGCCAAAATTGCAGTGTTAAAACAAACGCAAATTCCAGTCTTTCGCCTAACCAGTCTATAAAACGCAACCACGACAAGCCGGTAAAGACACTAAAACTTGTTGCCATTAGCATAAGCAGCAAAAGTGTCGCCCCCGTAAAACCTAACCAACGGCTCAATGATTCGCCTATCAGCGTACCGAACAAACCGCCCGGCACCAAAGGGAGCGCAACAGTCAAGCTATACAAACGAATTGCCTCAAGCGCACTGCTGGAAAACAATAAGAAAATAAAACCTGACAGCGACACCAACAGCGTTCTCTTACAAAAAACGCTGTCTGCACGTAATCTTCGATATCCCGCCCACACTTGTTGCAGCATGAATAACACCCACCACCAGGCAGACACACCAAACAAATAAAACATTAAATCCGATAAATATGCTCCCAATACCCCTGTGGGATTTTCTATTTTCGTTATACCTGTACTATGAGACCAGGCTGAATCTGCCGAATGATAGCCGTACAAAGCCACGGTAAAATACACCGCCAACGTTGCCAAAAGCAGCCAGCGCGATTCACGCAACAAACTAAACAGCTTATTTCCCTGCAAATCACGCCCTGCTTCAGCCATGCACCACCCCTAACAAACCCATTTTTTGAGCTACTTTTACTGCGTCTAAACGATTATTAACCCTAAGTGTTTGATACACTGCCGCAATATGGACCTTGACCGTTCCTTCAGCCAAATGAATGGCATAAGCAATCTCCTTATTACTTTTACCATCACAAAGGTACTGCAAGACTTCCATTTGTCGCAACGTCAACTCCACGCCATGCACACGTACTGTACGTTTATCATCCGGAACATAATTACTGCGGCATAAAATTTCCGGCGGAATATAAACGCCCCCTGACAACACTAAATTCAATGCCCCTAACATCGCGTTACTACTGGAACTTTTGCAAATGAAACCCGCAGCACCGAAACGCATCGCCTTCTCCATATTTGTACTCGACTCTTCTCCCGACACCACGACGACAGGTACGCCCGGACAATGCAATTTAAAATAATAAACTGCTTTAGACCCTTCGCTGCCAGGCATATTTAAATCCAGCAATATCAAGTCCAACTCAGCCGCGCTCTCGGCTATTACTAATGCATCCTGAAATGTTCCCGCTTCAATGATTTCCACCACATCAAATAAGCGCTGTAACACATAGCGCATCCCCTCACGAAACAGCGCATGATCATCTGCCAACAAAATTTTCATACTTTCCCCCCGGATAAGTTGTCGTGCATTTTCAATAATAACATCCGCATAGATGCTATGCCTGAGATAATTGAACAGGAATTAAAAGGGGGGCTTTGCCAATTATTTATTGGCAGTATTTTTTAAAACAAAAAAATCTTTATTAAACAGATAGATGAAATTTTAAAACAAAACTATCAAACTCGTTATTTATGATTAAGGCCAGGATATAAGCAGATTATCCTAACGCCAGCAATAATCGAATATCCTGTTCCAACCAATCTGTACGCTGTCCGAATGGCGAAATAAGTCGCACACGCCCTTTCATGTCTATAAGATAGGAGCCTGCGCTATGATCAACGTTGTAACCTGACGGGTTAGGCTGTTTTTGATATACCACATTAAAAGCCTTTGCCGCCTCCGCTGTCGCGGCGGCATCCCCGGATAAGCCAAGAAACGTGGGATAAAAAGCCGGGACATACTGCTTGAGTAATGCCCGACTATCACGTTCAGGATCAACCGTAACAAATAACACTTGTACGCGATCAGCCTCTTGACCAAGATGACCGATAACCTGTCGAAGATCAGCCATCGTCGTCGGGCATACATCAGGGCAATGGATATAACCAAAAAACACCACCACCACCTTGCCGCGAAAATCAGCCAAACTACGCGGCACGCCATTGTGATCTATCAACTTAAAATCCGCACCGCTCAACTTAGCACTGACTTCGCTGGCGTGAAAAGGGGAAGGCAACTTAGGTTCGCCACAAGCAGAAAGCACCACCAACATAAAAGCCAACAGTACATTACGCAGCAACATGGCAACTCCCCGTCCAGCCGTTACTGTAAAAAGTATAACCCACTTTAACCAAGCCATAGACACCAAAACAGACCACCAACAATCCCGCCACCCGACGCACACGGGAAGACTGCACCCAGCTTTTTATCTTTTCCCAAAACAAACCAATCGCCAGTAAATTAGGCAGTGTCCCCAAACCAAATGCCAACATGACCCCGGCTCCATTGAGTGCATGACCGCTCGCCAGCGCGGTGATCAGCACACTATAGACCAGACCACAGGGCAACCATCCCCACAGCGTACCCAGTAAAAAAGCCCGCAACGGTGTCGATACAGGAAACAGACCACGGGTTAAGGGTTGAATACGCATCCAAAGCCGACGCCCTACACCTTCAATCCGCCTCACCGCCCCCCAAATCCCGGCAAGATACAAGCCCAATGCGATCAACATCAAACTGGACAAAGCAAACAATAGATGTTGAACCGGAATGACATCACGGAATATCAAGCCTGCCTGTCCGACGGCCCCCGCCAAAGCCCCTGCAATCGTGTAACTGGCAACCCGTCCTACACTATAAGCTAAATGAAACTGCCAGTGCGAACCCGATTTAGGCAATTGTCCGGTAAGGATTCCAACCAGACTGCCGCACATTCCTAAACAATGTACACCACCAAGAAGTCCTACAAAAAATACTGCAATAATACTAAATTCAGTCATAAGAAAAGTGAGCCGATCCGATTTTAATGCTTTAACAGGGACAAATTCAAACCCGCAGCGACTACACGCGCATCCGGCACGGACTGGTAGTGCGGCACCACACCCAACAACGGCGCTTTAATGCGCTGCTGCAATGCGACAATATTTTCATTCAACATCGGCATCGTAGCATCGAGGCAATTGGCCACCCAACCTGCCAACTCCAATCCACGGCCTTCAATGGCATACGCCGATAACTGCGCGTGATTCAAACACCCCAAGCGTATTCCAACAACTAAAATAACAGGCAAATTCAAACTGAGTGCCATATCTGCGCCATCCTGCTGCTCATTCAACGGCACACAAAAGCCACCTACCCCCTCGACAATCACACCATCCGAACGCACAGCCAATTCACGATAGACTGTGACAATTCGTTGCAAATCAATGAGAACGCCTGCGCAAGCTGCCGCCAGGTGAGGCGCAATCGCCCGTGAAAAACAATATGGATTGATTTGTTCATAACAAACCGACACATTACTAGCCGCGTGCAACTGCATCGCATCCTCGTTACGCCCTTGCTCATTACATCCGGCTGCGACAGGTTTAAATCCCACCATACGCATACCCGGCGCACAAAAACCGTGCAACAAAGCGCAACTAATCAGCGTCTTACCCACACCGGTATCTGTACCGGCAATGAAATAGCTCATAAATCCAGCATTTAGCATTGGGGGGCAATTCGCCATCATAGCTTGAACGAGGTTTTAATAATTGCCGAGCCATCACGAGTCACGCGCGGCACAGGCTTCCAGGCATGGCCGTAGACCACTTCGTAGGTTGCAGGCAATTTGCCATCACAACGTAATTTTTCATAATTTTCCAACAAACGAGTCCAGGCCTGCTTACCCATCAATCCTTTGCTACGACCCGAAGTTGCATTATTCGCGCCTATCCCCTTCAGATCCTGGAGCACACCTCGCACATCATCATAAGTGAGCGTCAGATATTCCATATCCATAACCGGCTCCGAAAAACCCGCCTGAACCAGCATATCACCGATGTCATGCATATCGGCAAATCGATTCAAATGATTATAATCATCAACGCCGTGAAATGCCTGCCGCAACTCTTTTAAGGTATCAGGGCCTAGCGTACTAAACATCAGCAAGCCCTCGACGTTCAATACGCGGTGCAGCTCAACGAAAGTGGCAGGCAAATCATTGCACCATTGCAACGCCAGATTGGACCATACCAGCTCAAGGCTGTTTGCCGCAACCGGCAACGCTTCCACATCAGCACATACCGGCAACTGCCGTGTTCCAGCAAAAAGTTTTCCCCACCAACTCGAGCGTTGATGCGTCGCTTGCAACATCCCAATCGCAATATCCAGGGCAATTACTTGTGCATCAGGATATTTTTCAGCTAACTGACGCCCGCCCCAACCCGTACCACACCCGGCATCCAATATACGAGCCGGTTTTAATTTAACATAGTCCAATCGCTCCAGCATACGAGTGCACACTTCACGCTGCAGCACCGCAGTTGCGTCATACGTTGAAGCCGAGCGGGAAAAAGCACGACGCAAGGCTTTTTTATCTATTTCAAATTCATTCATGCAAAAAATCCACCAGGTGTTTTACAAAGACATTAGGGTGAGACAAAAAACACACATGAGCCGCACGGGGTATCGTGACAAGCCGGGCATGAAGAAGATTTTCTGCAAGATAAGCCGAAGCGGCTATCGGTGTCAGCGTATCACACTCTCCTGCTATAACCAGCACAGCCGCGCTAATTTCAGACAAAGCAGACCTTAAATCAACGTCTCGCAAAATAGCCAGTCCCTGTTGCAACGCCACGCTATCTGGCTCACCCCGGTCGAACAAAGCGCGACGCATCACCGTCAACAGCTCACGTTCTTGCTCGCTGCCACGCACTTGCAATGCCACAAAACGGCGTAAAGTGACGGTCTGATCCTGCCGCAGTGCATCAGAAAAGGCCAACAGCGTGCCGGTCTCCATCGCACAAAGCCAATCTGGTTTTTGCACGAAACAAGGCGTGCTTGACAACAGTATCAGACGTACAACCTGCTGCGGATATCTCTGCGCCCAACGCAACGCAATCTGCCCTCCCAGCGACCAGCCACACACCGTCAACGGATAATTAAACCGCGCGGCCAACTGCTCGACAATGGAATCAAGATAGTCAGTGGTCAGTGGTGTGAGGTTCATGTGCGGCTCGGCGCTTTTCCCGCTAACCACTTCCAACAGACCCTTTTTCGCACTCCAACCGTGGCCGGGTAAATCAACTGCCATCACGCGATACTGCCGCGCCAACTGCGCCAGAACCCCTCCCCACATCCCGCTGTGCATACCCCAACCGTGAATAAACAAAAGTGGCTCGCCTTCGCCGTCATGATATTCAATATGTAACGGCGACAGCAGCAAATTACACGGCAAGTTCATGCAACACCGCTATCAATCGATCCACTTCAGCCTCAGTGTGTGAAGCCGACAAGGTAATGCGCAATCGCGCCGTCCCTTCAGGTACGGTTGGTGGACGTATCGCCGCCACCCAAATTCCACGCTCTTTTAAAGCCAAACTCAAATTAATTACCGCCTGATTTTTACCGATGATTAACGGTTGTATCGCTGTATTTGAATCAAGCAACGGCCAGGGTAAATCGGCAAGACCGCACTTTAACTTTGCAATCAAATTTTGCAATCGCAGGCGGCGCTCATCACCTGAACGTATCAAACGTACACTTTCCAACAAGGCACAGGACAATGCAGGCGGTGTCGCCGTGGTATACACATAACTGCGCGCAGCGTTGATCAATGTTTCAATAACGACGGCTTCGCCTGCCACAAAAGCGCCCGACACACCCGCCGCCTTACCCAGTGTTGCCATATAAATAATCCGCGGTGAACTGAGCGCAAAGTGCGATAACGAACCGCGTCCTTGCTCACCCAATACACCAAAACCATGCGCATCATCGACCAGCAGCCAAGCATCATGCTGTTCACACAAAGCCTGCAATCCGGACAAATGTGCTATATCGCCTTCCATACTGAACACGGCATCGGTACAGACAAGTTTACGGCCTTTGCCTGACTGGCTCAGCATTACAGATAATTGTTCCATGTCGTTATGGCGATAACGTTTGACATTCGCCCGTGACAACAACATCGCATCATTCAAGGAAGCGTGATTGAGTTTATCGGCAAAGATGTTATCCCCTCTGCCGACCAACGCCTGAACCACACCGATATTAGCCATATAACCGGTGGAAAAAAGCAGAGCGCGGGGCTTGCCAACAAAAGAGGCCAACGCGTGTTCGAGTTTTTCGTGCGAATAAAAATGTCCGCTCACCAGATGTGCAGCCCCGGCTCCCGCGCCATACTCGACAGCCCCCTGTTGCAATGCCGCAACAATGTCAGGATGGCAGGCTAAGCCCAGATAATCATTGCTACAAAAAGACAAACAGGCTTTTCCGTCCACAATCAGATTCGGGGATTGCGGCGTTGACACCGTGCGCCGCGCCCGCAGCAAACCCTGCGCGGTTCGCTCGTCGAGTTGACGCTGTAGTTCAGTGAAAGGCAAGGTTTTTAATGTTTATCGGCGAAAGGATACATACCGAGTTTATCCATTAGCGCTCTGTCACGTTCAACTTCCGGATTTCCGGTAGTGAGAAGTTGCTCACCATAAAAAATTGAATTGGCGCCGGCCAAAAAACATAAGGCCTGAATCGCATCCGACATTTGCTGCCTTCCGGCAGATAAGCGCACCCGAGCGCTTGGCATGGTAATACGTGCAACCGCGATCGTACGAACAAAATCCAGCGGATCAAGATCGGCCGTCTCCGCCAAGGGCGTCCCCTCGACCTTGACTAAATTATTGATAGGCACACTTTCCGGGTAAGGATTCATGTTTGCCAACTGCGCAAGCAACTGCGCACGCTGTGTCAAATTCTCCCCCATCCCTACAATACCGCCACTACACACATGCATACCGGCGCGACGCACACGCTCCAGGGTATCTAACCTGTCCTGATAATCCCGCGTACTAATAATGTCGCCGTAGAATTCCGGCGAGGTATCCAAATTGTGATTGTAATAATCAAGACCCGCCTCTTTTAACTGGTCCGTCTGCACATCATTGAGCATACCCAGCGTCGCACAGGTTTCCATCCCTAAACCTCGAACCGCCTTAACCATCTCAACCACGCTGAGCATGTCAGCTTCAGAAGGTTCGCGCCAGGCGGCGCCCATACAAAAACGATCGGCACCGGCTGCTTGTGCGGCTTTTGCTGCTGTCACCACAGCGTCGAGTTCCAGCATTTTTCGATCTTCCACCCCTGTAGAGTGAAACGCCGATTGGGGACAATAGCCACAATCTTCCGAACAACCTCCGGTTTTAATAGATAACAAGGTCGACAACTGCACCTGATTCGGATCAAAATGTTCACGATGCACCTGCTGAGCACGATACATTAAATCTGCAAAAGGCAAATCAAATAAGGCTACAACCTCGTCTACACGCCAACTTTGCGGGATAACGGGCTTTTTGACAGCATGATGAAATGTGATAGTCTGAGTATTCATAGTCGGCGTGTTACAAATTAATAGTTCAAAAAGCGAAAAACACTGCCGCGCATCTTCCTTGAAAGGCCTACACCTTGTCAATTTTAAACGCGCTCAGATTAAACATCAGCACAAAAATTAAGCATATCTTACCTGCGCAACCCTGCGTATTGTGCGGCAGCATGAGCCACCACGGGATATGGTGCGAATACTGCGACAAAACCTTACCTTATTTAAGCCCGGCACATTGCCCTAATTGTGCATTGCCTACTCTTTTAGGCGAAGTCTGCGGCCACTGTTTAAAAAAACCACCGGCATTTACTCACACCAGCGCTGTTTTCAGCTATCAGTTTCCGATTGACCGCTTGATATTAGCGTTTAAATATCACGAGCAACTTGCCCTCGCGCAAATATTTTCTGAAAAACTGCTACAAAATATAGGCCAAAATGACTTACCCGACTATGTCATTCCTATGCCACTGCATCCTGCCAAATTGCGCAGCCGGGGATTTAATCAAGCCAAACTCATCGCCACTCCGCTTGCCCGCGCACTGCATCTGCCTCAGCTTGCCTGCCGGCGTTTACGCGACACCCCCTCACAAACCTCACTCCCGTGGCATGAGCGCAGTAACAATGTTCGCGGGGCATTTAGTTGCGACATCGATTTATCGGGCAAACACATCGCGCTGGTGGATGACGTTTTCACCACGGGTGCCAGCCTGAATGAATTAGCTGTCGCAGTAAAAAGCCGGGGCGCCAATCGAGTCAGCGCCTGGGTTGTGGCAAGAACGATCAAAAATACCGGATAGCGAAATTAAAAAAGGATGCGATGCGATGATAGTGCACGGGAAATTACAACGATTTTAGTTTCTGTTGCACGAACGTCTGCAAATCGATGCTGAGGGTTTTACTGTCGAGTGCGCGCTGATACGCGATGCGAGCTTCATCGGTGCGCGACAAGGTTTGCAGTGAAATCCCATAGCCCATTAGCCAGACTCCATTACCGGGAACGATATCCAGTGCGATCTGATAACGTGCAACCGCTTCTGCATGACGGTTTACCCGCTGCAACAACGCCGCATAAAAGGCCTGATAATCCGCCTGCCGCGAGGCAAATGGCAAGGTCACTTCCAGTGTCGCAATCGCGCCCGCCACATCTTTACGCTGAGTCTGCAGTCGTGCCAGCATCATGGCAAAACTACTGTTTTTCAGATCAATATTGAGCCCGTCCTGTAACACCTGCTCAGCCTCCCTGCTTTGTTGCCCCTCAACCAGCAGGGAAACCAAAGACCGGCGTGCAGCCAGATGTCCCGCATCCATACGCAAAACGGCTTCAAAACCCGCCCGCGCCTCAGTATTATTCCCTTGCTCCATCAATCCAAGCGCTTTGCGATATTCGCCATTCACTTGTTGCGCCAGGCTAATCTGTTTAATCGGTTGCGCCGGAACAAGCGGAGCCGGACGAAGCAAGGGAGCCGGTTTGGGCGTAACGGGTTTGGCTATGGTTTGATTGTGAGGAATATCGCTTACAGGCACTTCTGGCAAAGTGGCATCAGGCTGATGTAAAACCGGCTGCTCTCGCGTAAGCGCAACACGCTCACGACTCCGGGTCGCAGGTACAACAACCACATCAACTTTAGCTTTTTCTACGGAAATCACATGAGGTTCAATCGCCACAATCTTTTCAGCAGAGGGCATAATTACCGGACTTGCAGCGAGTACAGGGGCTGCGGCTACAGGGGCTGCCCCCTCCTTAATTATCGCAGCACGACTAACCCGCCCCTCTGTCTCAGGCTTATGCGTCATAGATCCCATGCGCCAAACTAACAGCGCCGCAGCCAACAGCATTACTGGCAATAACAACCACTTGAACCACAGAAAACGACGGTCGACATGAACAGAACGCACTTCCTCGGCAGCGAGCTTCGCCCCGCGCTTTTCCAGACCGTTGAGCATCGTGTTAATAACGCTCATTTTATCATCCAGAACACAATGACCAACATCAGCAACAGCACGATGACCCCTAAACCCACCCACCACGGCTGCCAATCACGGCACGCCTCGGGCGTATCTGATGCAGCCTTGGCGATATGTTTGGCACTAACGTGGTAAACCCCTTCACCAAAAGCCAGCATCAATGCTTTATGCGCAACGATATTGACCAGCCTGGGCGTACCCTTGGTGACCCGGTGTAACTTGGCAAAGGCTGACTTTTCAAACAACGCCTCCCCCTTGTAACAGGCCACTCTGAGACGATGACGTACATAGCGTTCCAGCTCATCGAAACGCAAGCCCTTCAAATCATATTGAAAGCTGATACGCTGACGCAATTGGCGTATCGAATACTGGGCAAGATGGGCGTCCAACTCCGGTTGACCGAACAACACCACCTGCAATAATTTACGCTTTTCGGTTTCCAGATTCGTCAACAGGCGTAACACCTCTAAAGTTTGCAAAGGGAGAGCCTGTGCCTCATCCAGACACACCAGCGCATGCTGCCCGTTTCTTGCATAATTGAGCAAAGCGATCGTTAAACCCTTAAGTAACTGATGTTGATCAACATTTTCATCATACGGCACGCGAAACTCATCGGCCAACGCCATTAGCAAGGTTCTGGGTTCAATATAGGGATTGGCGATATAAGCGGTTCGATAACGCTGACCGGGAACGACGTCCGCATTGGTATCCTGGGTTCCTATTGGGGTAATAGACTCCGCGCCTTGATTGAGCGTTGCCAGGAATTTTCGACACAGCAAGGTTTTACCATTACCAACCTCACCGGTAATCTTAATGAAACCTTCGCCATTACGCACCGCAACCAATAGCACATTCAGCGCTTCTTGATAACTTGAGCTATTAAAGAAAAAACTCGTGTCCGGCGTCAGGCCGAAAGGCGGTTCGCGCAAATCAAAGTGCTTACAATACATAGAGCGTAACCATTTTAATTTGAAGGATACAAAACACGGCATAAGGCGTAATACACAAGCAATCGCATACCCCCTCGACTCTGAAACTTGTTCTCATCTGCCTCATGCTCAATGCTTAATTTGCTTAGATAACGCATCGATACGGTCACGACTACGGCCAATATCGTCAGACCAATCCCGCCCCGAATCAACGACCGTGGGCTTGATCAAAATCACAAGCTCACGTTTATTATTGAGACGACTGGTCTGGCCAAAAATCGACTTTGACAAACCCGGCAGCCCCGATTCTCCATTGGTTGACTCCTGACGCATCAAGCCCCCTATTGCCACGATCTGACCATCGCGCGCACGCACGATACTATCGGTTTCTGAAACCGAACTCGACGCCAAAGGAATACTTACCACACCGGCTGAAGCGCCCAAATTAACCGTGGTAATGACTGAGCTCACCGCGCTTACGGATGGATGAATATGCAAAATTATTTCGTTGTTCTCATCAATGCGCGGAGTGACATCCAAGGCGATACCCGAGAAAAACGGCTGCATCTTAATCGACGGCGCAACGGCAGGCACACCGACAGCGGCAGCAGAACCTCCGACAATCTCGGTCACAAAGAACGCATCCGTACCCACTTTCAGTACGGCCTTTTGATTATTCAAAGTAGCGATACGCGGGCTAGAGAGCACATGAACATCGCCTTGAGATTCAAGAAAATTCAACAGCACGGCAAAATTACTGGTCTGGAATGCCAGCCCGAACAATGATCCCGCAGCCGCAGCCGACGGCAATAACGAAGCGCCCGGCGTTGCATTCAGCAGCGGATTGGATAGCAAACTTGCCGCCCCTGCCGCAGCCGGATTAAGTACACTTCCCGGCACGCCAACGCCCGTCGAAACATGACTGTTCAAACTATTTTTAAATGCCGACCAGTTCACACCTGATTGGTAACTATCATTGAGTTGCACGTCAATAATCTTGGCTTCGAGTATCACCTGACGTTCTATGGATATTTGCGACGCCTTGAGATAGGCCGTAACACTTTTCAACTCTTCAGGCATGGCACGAATCACAAGCACCCCGGACATCGGACTGATCACCACGGAACGTCCCTGCTCGGATCCCACAATGGCATGCAAGGCACGACTCAATTCATCCCAAAAATCAGCAGAGGTGGTCGTGGTAATCTTGCTACTGTTGTCGGCACCACGATCAAATTTGAGATTTTTGTCGCCGCCGCCCACGATAGTCGTTCCCTGAGTGACTGAACCACCCCCGCCCGATCCTGCCACCGTATCGGTTAATCCGCTGGATGAAACCCTGACTGACGTCGTGCCGGCGCGATTACCTGTCAAATAATTAACCTGAAAAATCCGCGTCTGTAACGTCAACGATTGCACAAAGATACGCGTGCCATCAAGCTTGTAATCATAACCGTACATTTCCCGCACGGTTTCGAGTGCTTCGAGTACGGTGACATCTTTAAGATTTAAGGAAATATTTCCGGCAACGTCAGGATGTAACACCATACTGTATGGCGTTCCTGAGACAATCGCCATAAATACTTGACTGGCCGGCGTGTTATCCACCGTTAAATCAAAGCGGGTTTCCGTCGGCTTGCCATCACCGCGGTTCATCTTGAACTCCATAGGTGGCAACAAGGCATCATCGACTGACTCCGGCTTGAGCAACGGGGCTCGGCTACCTGAGATAGCGGCCTGATTCATTTCCTCACGTATGCTGTCCCTGGTTTGATTCCGGCTATTACTGGCAGCACACGCTGACAGCAGCAAAAGCAAACCCAGTACACCGATATTTCTCATTTTTTATTCCTGTATGGTGCCGTTTTAAATACGTCCGGCAAGGTACTTCCCAGAACATCAACCTCGACACGACTGGGCGTGGTTTTAACCTCAGAAAACAGCGTAATAACACGACGCCCTTTCGGTCCGTTTAATATCACGCTGCGCTCACGCACTTCAATTAACCGTTCCTCACCCACTTTATCACCCGCCTTGACAAGCTTGCCGTTAATAATCGCCGACCTATGATGAGGCGCAATCAATATGGACTGCAAACCGGGCAGCGGCGCTGGCGCAACTTCGTCACCTGACGATAACATACTGGCGGGCAGACGCGTCGGATCGTTTATCTCTTCCGCACCGCAACAAACGCCAAACAGCAGACTACAAACGGCGAACCCACACATCCAAAGGGATTTACTCCCGGTGTCCATCGCAAACAATAAGCGCTTTTTGATCATATCCTGAGCCACACTTTATCCTGACTTAAGGTATACAAGGTCAAGCTTATCTGCACATCGGGATATTTTTCCACGGTTAAATCCATATCGCCCCAAAACATTTGCTCAGGCAGTTTTTCCAACGCCACTAAATAACGATAAAGCGCGGGATAACTGCCGCGCACGACAATCTTAACGCTGTGCTTATAGATTTTAGGTGCTGCACTTTCGCCCCCTGAAGCTGGAATATCCGACAGCACACTGACGGGCAGGGTTTTTAGCTCAACCAAATCCAACTGATTATTATGCAACACCCGTTCGAGCAAGCCCGCCATTTCATCCGGCGCTATCATGCCATCGCGTCTGGCTTGCAAGGCGCGCTCGCTCTGCTCAAGCTCGCTTTTTAACAGGGCAATACGTTCATGCAAGGGAGAATGTTGTTCTTCAGCTTTCGCTTTTTGCAGTTCCTGAAGGCTCGCCTGCAACAAGGATTCCTGCTTTTGTTGCTGCGCAAGCTTTTCAACTGCGGCTTTTTGCCTGAGCATCAAAGGCTCCAGCATAAAATTATCGATAGCCAATATCGCGATCAAAACAAACGCCGAAAAAACAATCACGCGCTCGCGCAAGGAGATGACATCCATTCGAGCTTGCGCCAGCGCCCAATATTTATTCATGGCGCCCCGCCTTCCGCAGAACGCAAGGTAAAGGCGAGATAACTTGACGACGACGCCCCTTTTTTACCTTCAACATTGCGCATCTGCATCTGTAAAGTGGCGAACTGTCTGCCTTTTAATACGGGTTCCTGCCCCAGACGCATGACATAACCGGGCAGCAATTCGGGTGAAACAACGCCGCCGCTTAAGCTAATTTCATTCGCGGTGATATTTAAACTCGTGAGCCACAAACCCGACACCACCTGACGCGCAAAGGCGCGCATATATTCCGAGTATCCCGCGCTATTGCTGTCCGTGCCTTTGACCATGGCATCCATCAGCTGCCGGGTTTCCGTCTGTTTACGCTCCAGTTGTTCCACTTCCGTTTGCAATAAAGCATTTGCCTGAGTAGGTGACAAACCCGACGGCTTAATTGCCAACTTGGCAACGCGTAGCACGCCTTGTTCGTATTGCTTGTCCAGCAGATCAACCTGCGTCTGCAAATACGCATCTAGCATCAACAACACAATGACAATGCCTGACAAGCTCAGCAACATGGAGGTCAGGGAAAAAACCGTACGCGATTTAACAAACAGCGGATTAAAAAGATTAATCTGCTGACTCATGATGAATGCGCTTCCTGGCGCAAGGCCAACCCCAATGGCAGCAATACTTGCGCCGCGAAGTCCATCTCATTAAGTGCCGGAACCGCGCTAACATCCAAGCCTTCAGACAAGGACAAATTTTGCAGCGGCACATCAATCAAGGGCTTCATAAATGCCAGCAAACCCGAACAATCCTGCGCGCATAGCAACACCCGGCTCACCGGCAAATGATTGAACTGCCGATCGAAGTAATCCAGTGAGCGCTGCAATTCCATTTCAACACGGTCATAATATTGGTCGCGCAAGGCATCATCTGCATCGGATAACTGCCCGCTGCTAATTTCAATACGCCGGGTCAGATATAGCTCGCCAGCCGAGCTAAAAGTCAGCAATCCACCCATTTCGTTAAATGAAAGCAAGGCCAGCGCATATCCTTCCTGTTCGTACAAGGCTGCGATATTGCGCTGAGCCGCTTCTGGAATATCGATCACCACCAGAGGCAATTGCGCCTGCTCGAATAATTTCATGCGCTTTTTAATCAGATCATTATGTACCGCAACCGCGTACAGCGTCTGAGCACGATCCGTCATATTTTTATTGAGCGGGATTTTCAATCCATCAACCAAAGCTTCTTCGACAGGACAATTTAAACTATCTTTAATCTTCCAGCGCAAAGCCGTTTTCAACTCTTCCTGATCGACTTTAGGCGCATCAACCAGCAGCAATTGATACTCTCCGCTTGCCAGCAAGGTCGCACAGGGCTGCTTGCCAAGTTTCAAATCGCGCCAGATACTGATCAGAAACTCCGCACTCACCTCACTGCCCTCATGACACTCGCAGCGTAGCACACGGGGTTTTCCACCCTCAAAAGCAAGTTGAACGAGCGTAACACCGCGTTTTGTAATTCCAACCGACAAATAATTTTCGGATTTAGGACGCGCTCCAACCCGCGAAAACATCGCAATGAATCGCTTAATGCGAGCGCCAGCGAGCGCTGCTATGTTTTTAACAGGCATTAACGCTTAACGACCACGTTTTCCATGATAAACAAAAATACTAGGCACGCAATTGAATTGACTCCCTGTACATCCAATAACCGTCGCATTAGCGTTCGTCATAACCGTAGAACCCCCAGCCGTTGTCCCGCCTGATACCACCGAAACACAGCCGGTACAAACCATGGACTTTGCGGCTGTGCTGGTATTTTTAAAATCCCCTTGCACGGTTACTTTCACCTTATTGGTTGACTCCAGGGTAGCAGAACCTGTTTTCGACACCGCACATGAATTTGAATTAGGATCGGTATTTCTAAAGCTTTGCTTAACAACGATAACATCGGTCGTATCACTATCCTTTAAAACACCCGTACGGCCTGACATCGCAAACCGGCCCGTGTTATTAAAATCACCATCCACTTCGACTTTACCACCGGATGCACCCTTGATCGCACCATCGTTTTGCAACGTGCCATTGACGACCAAACTGTTAAAGGTATTGTCAGGAGTGCCATTCGTTGAACGTGCGCTACAGTTGATAAACCCTCCCCGAACAAGCAAGGTATTATTAGATACTAATTTACTGCCACTCGACGTACCGCTAGGAATACAGGTACGAGTACCTGCGTTGGTGAGATTCCCGTGAACATCGACATCATCCCCTTGCATTTCACCATTGTTTTTATAGTCGTTATCAACTTCAAGCCGACTACCCGTTATTCCCTTGATGACACCATCATTTTGAAAATCGCCATAAACAACTAAACTCTTGAACGTATTGTCAGGCACGCCGTTGCTCGAACGCGTGCTGCTATGAGTGAAATTTCCTCTAACCAGCAGGGTATTATTGGACACCAGTTTACTATTGCTGGTACAGCTACCGGAACTGGTCGTAGTGAGATTTCCGTGAACATCAATATCATCCCCTTGCAGCTCACCATAGTTTTTACAATCCGTATCGACTTCCAACGCACTCCCTTTGATCAGCCCGTTATTCGTAAAGCTACCTACCACCTTTAATTTCTTGAACTGACTGGTTGACGCATTGCCATTATGAACAAAATCGCCGTTAACAATCAGCGAGGATGAGCTGTTCGCAGACTTAATGGTGCCGTTGTTGGTAAATGAGCCTGCCACCGTTAAGGTCGCACCCGCACTGCAACTATCGGTCAAAACATGCCCGCTATTGATCGTCAATGTTTTAGCGACCTTAGCCGTACAACTTGTAAATGAAATATCCTGATTGATAATGACATTATCTGAACTGGTCGGAACATGACCACAATCCCAATAATTTGAATTTTCCCAGTTTAAAACTGAATTATTTTGATAGTTTTGATAACTCTGGTTGTTTTGACTGGTGCAAGTATTGCTATTTCCGCTCGCCGAAACAACACCCGACACCATCAATGCACCCAGTCCGCATAACCCTAGCGCGAATAATTTATTCATTTTATGCTCCTATTTAATTAAGGTCGCCGTGGCAACCTGCTCCACATAGTTGACGCCACCCGGCACCGAACTGTTTAATGACGCAGTTGATGTCACATTATAAACCCATTGTGTAGTGCCGCCTTCGACATAAGAAGTTGAATAACAGCCTACTTTCACCGTAAACGAGGAAAGATTCCCGCCCACCGCCACCGTCGTTAATGTCGGCGCAGCCAATGTAGCACTGGTACATTGAGACCAGCGCGTTAACGGACTGCTGGTTTGCTGCCCCACATTATAAGCCGCCCACTCTACACCCGCTAATGCCGCTTGATAGGCGCGCGCACCCGAAACATCCATAGACTGCGCCTGATTTTGCGTGGTGGAAGTCGTAACGGCGAAAGTCGCCAAACCGGCAATCACTACCAGCAAAAAGATCGCCGATATCAGTGCAAAGCCGCCCTGCGACGTCCCGTTTCGCGTTACCGGTTTTCGATTTAAATTTCCACTCATCATTATTCCTTGTTTCCTGTAGCGCGCGTCTCCCCCTACGGCGTATTACTCACGTGTATCTGCTGATAAAGACTAACCGTCTCGCCCCCGCTGGTAATAGACAGCCTCACATCCAGCAAACTAAGCGCCGCATTGTAACTAATTGCGCAACCACTCACCTTATCGATAAGCATTGCTGACTGCACAGCGGTTGCGTTGGGCGGCACAGGGGCTTGAACGCTAATAGGCACCGTGGGCTGTGTCGTATAAAAACCGTATTTCCAGTAGCGTTTAAGCTGCCCCAGTCCGGTCTTTTTATCACTACTCATCCCTGAATTTTCACACGCATAAGTCACCGCCTGTTGCGCGCCATCGATCACATAAAAATGATGCGATACCGAACCAAAGGCCGTAGAAATTTGCGGCGCAGCGATTTGCACGCTTTGAACGCTGGAAGCTGCACCGGTGTACGCGCGCAGCACACCTAAGGCATTGGTCGTATCGTAATCGGGATAGCTTATCGACGCGTTCGTGCCAATAACGACATAATCTCCCGAAGCAAACGTAATCGTCGGTCCGATGATATCGAATTTACCGGCCGTATTTGCAGTGCCAAAAGTCAGAATATTTTCCGTCCCCGTTGCTGAACTCAGCGCAACCCGATATCGCCCCCCCGCTTTGCTTGGCAAAAACTCAAGGCAAGTCGCCCCCGCACAATTTCCCACTCGAATGCTGTTCGGCACAGCCCCGCCAATATCACCCGCCAGTTTATACAGTGCAGTATCGGCCAAATCGGTTAATTCGGCGCGATGCGACACACTCATATATTGCGTTATCGGCCCTTTGATAAAAATCGCCGCCATACCACTGATGATAGCAACCATGACCATCACCATCACCAGTTCGATTAAGGTGAATCCGGACACAGCATGTTTAACTTTGAGTATCTTTTGTTTTCGCATCAACGCGTTATCCTTCCGGCGGGCCGAAAAACAAGAATCCGGGCAAAATACGCTGTGTATTCATCAATAGGCCGTTCGATAGCCGGTCGCCGTAATCGATACTTTATTGGGCCCGGTCACCGTCACATCGATTTGATTCAGACAAGGCGTGACTGTATTTCCGTTAATCGTACACGAGACCGGCACACCATTCCATACTGAGGCCACACCGGTAACGGTCACACTGGCAGTGTAATTTTCGAGTCCGCTCACCGCACTGCCGGCCAGCGAAGTGATGCCTGTCATTGTAAAACCGTTGTAATCGCTGGCAAGATGGTAATAAGGCACAACACAATTACTCAATTGCGCGGCGCGATTAGCATTTGTTACCGGTTGAGTATTGACGCACAGCACGCCGGAGGCATCCATCGCCGGACTAAAATCCTTGGATTCCACTTCTTCGAGTAAAGAATATGCCACCGAAAGTGCCTGCTTGCGACTCAAAGGATCCGCGCCCACTTTGGTAACCTGATTCATCACCAACACAATAGAGGCAAGGGCTGTGCTGACGATCACGATAAATAAAACCAGCTCGATTAAGCTGGCACCTGATTGGGGCGTTAAACACCCGCGATGATTTTGCTGGTTTTTAATGAACATAACCCGTCTCAGCTTCAACGGTAATCGAGCTACTGCCGAGCGTCACCTGCTGCCCGACACTCGGGCGACCGCGCACATCAAAATTAAAATTAGCGGGGGTTGTGGAAAAAACCAGACCGGCAGGGGCATTGAGCACCGTCGTGGCCGATCCGGTCAGCGATTTCAAGTTCGTCCCGCAACTCGCCGTCGCGCCCAGCGTTAACGTGAGGCTGTTACTTGTAAATACCACACACACAAAACGGTTTTGCGCGATTGCCACTTTCTGGGCATAACGCAACGTGGCTTTCACCTGATCAGTAAAACCGGAAATCAAAAAAACACTGGGTTTAATAAAACGCGGCACAGCGATAGCGGCCAGTATCCCTATGATGATAATCGTCATTATTAACTCTATCAGGGTGTAGCCGGCATTTTTGCGCGATGCAGCGTTAGCATTCTGCATGGTCATATCCATTCAAAAAGTAGATTTTTTGCGGGATACAGCAAAACAGGGAGCCTAAGCACCCTGTTTTACAAAACACTTATTTTAATCAGCTAAAATTTAAGCCAATTTGGCTTTAGCGATTAAGGTGCTGCCGTAGCAGTAAATGTAGCAATAGCAGTATCTTCTTTTAGGGTACACGTTGCACTATTACCAGACGCATTTGGAACTGCAGTATCTGCAGCCAAATACGGCACTGTCGTACTTGTAGCAGTACCAAGAGTAATCGCGGGCGAAAGCAGAGCGCCTAAATCGGAACACTTAACAACCGTAACACACTTACCTGCTACTGCTGACCCTGAGGTTATCGCACAACCCGACACATTGATAGCATCAGCCGATGTCAGCGCACCTGCAATCCCTGAAACCGCGGCTTGTTTAGCATCCGCACCCAGATTGACAAACTTAGGTAGCGCAACTGCAGCCAGCACACCCAGAATTACAATCACCATGACCAATTCGATCAGCGTAAAACCACTTTGTTTTTTCATTACTTTACTCCTAGTTATAGAGCCGCAGCCCCAATTTAAAAGTTGACAACAGATGTCGACAGCCTCGGAAAAGTCTTACCGCAGTAAGATTTCGTCAGCTTTTTGAATTATATACATCAGTAACAAGTAAGCAAGGATTATTTAAAATTCGCTCTTGACAAAATCCTTGTTTTCCGCAGCAGCCCAAGCCTCAAGCGGGTTGATAGATAAAAAAAAGTCCGCCCAGACTCAAAAGGCTCAGCAACACCCCGGTCTTTCTTGCATGGTGCATCACGACCCACTCAAATACTGCGAGCCATGAAAAAAACCTCCCCAATGAAACCCAGCGATTTGCTTTTGTTTCAATGTCGCGCAACAAACTGGGGCGCCAGATAACCACAGCGCCCAGCAAAAGAATGAGTACACCCAGAGATAAAAAAAGAATTCTGGCCGTCATAAGCAACACTTCCAGCAGACTAACCGGCAAGCTATCCTGCCCGGATGAAATCAGATGCGCATTACTCAGACTGACAGAAAAAAACAGCAGTATGTAAATTGCCCCTGCGACTATCAACCCGCCCATCAACTTATGATTGCGATAAAACCCGCGTTCAATACTAACGATACGATCAGGCCACTGACTGACAGCGGGTATGAAAACCCGGCGTAGGACCGACACCGTGGCACGCGACATCAGCACAGGCTTAAAAATCAGACACCCGCCCAACAACAGCCCCAGGCAGAACAAAATACTCAACAAAATCAGCAGCACAGACCACACTCCATCACTTCCAGCAAACAGCGCCATCAGACTTCAAAACCGCTGCACTTTTACCTGAATAAACAACATAAAGAGCCGCATCACTAATCCGACTCCGGCTCCACTAATATTTCCTCATGCCGCAATTCCGATTCAAAGGAAATAAGACGCTGCCCTTCTCTTAAGTGCATGGCCGACTGCAACAATTGTAAGATCATGTGGGCATTATCGGATCCCGGCACCAAAGCCAGTGTTTCACTGTCATGCTCAGACACAAGACAGATACGATAGAATGTTTTTTGCAAACGATAATGTTGACGCATAAAGTCCTCTTTTCCCAGCCCGCATTTTACCGCATAAAGCTGCTATTGCGCTTAACTCTGATTCCTGCTCAAAAAAAGCGCTTTTTAATGCATCGCAGCCTTACCCAAATCCCACATAGGCAAAAACACACCCAAGGCCAGCACCAACACCAAAGCGCCCAGCGACACGATAAGTATGGGCTCAATTTTAGCGCTGAGGGTCGAGACCTCATATTTGACTTCCTGCTCATACATATCGGCCACTTCAGCCATCAATCCATCAAGATCGCCCGTTTCCTCACCCACGGCAATCATCTGCAACACCATAGGGGTGAACACATTTGCCTCCACGGCGGTATGCAAAATACTTTCCCCGCGCTCCAAACCCTCGCGCATCTTATCTATACGTTGACGCATAAAAGCATTATCAACCACCATCCCCACGACATCCATACCCTGTAAAACAGGCATACCACTTTGAAAGGTCAGCGCCATACTGCGGGCAAAACGCGACAGTGTCGCTTTAAAAATAATAGCGCCGACGATGGGTAGCCGAAACTTGCGTTTATCCCATTGATAGCGCCCCCCTATCGTTCCTATATAGAAGCGGAATCCAAACACGAGAGCGGCCAACATGACTAACATGAGTATCCAGTAATTGAGCATAAATGCCGAAAAACCAATAAGCATCTTGGTGATGACGGGTAAATCGGCATGAAAACCTTCGTACACTCTGGCGAAAACCGGAATCACAAACAGATTGATAATCACAATTGCAATTCCCATGGCGATTACCACAAACATCGGGTAACGCATTGCCGTGGTGATGCGCTCCTTCATATCACGCTCAAAATCAAGATACGCATACAAGCGGTCAAAAGTCACATCCAACATACCCGTCATTTCACCCACCTGAACCATGCTGATATAAAACGTGGAAAACACCTTGGGATGGCGACGCAATGCCGCGCTAAGTTCACGGCCACTATTAAGACTGACACGCAAATCCTGTAACAAGTCAGCCAGCGTGTTGTTTTTCGTTGACTCCTGCAAGCCTGTCAAGGCACGCAAAATAGGGACACCCGCTTTTAGCAAGGTGTTCATTTGACGACTAAACAACATCACATCCATCGGTGTTATCGGCTGTGCGGTAAAAACGCGTTGCAACCAGTCTGACTGTCTTGAGAGTGGATTGGTCTCGACCAGCGGAGTAATTTCTACCGGCGTAATGCCGATACCCAGCAGGTGATCCGCGATGACACCCGCATGATCCCCTTCCATAATTCCTGTTTTGAGCTCACCGCGAACATTGCGCCCTTTATAGGTAAATTCCTGCACGGTTAATCTTCCAGCTGATTACTGATACGCATCACTTCCGCGACGCTAGTCTGGCCCAGCAGCATTTTCGAGAGCGCATGATCACTCAACGTCTTCCCGCGCATATAGTCGCCCGCGATTTTTATAAAGTGATTGACATCGTCATTTCCTGCCGCCGCCACCATATCGCGATTCATTTCCAGCATTTCATACACCCCGACTCGACCCGCATATCCGGTTCCCTTACAATGAGAACAGCCTTGTCCCTGTTTAATCCCGTTCATTTGCAAGCGATTCAAATTCTGCGACACCAGCCACTCCTCCTCCTGAGGCGTAGGCGTATAAGGATCACTGCAATAATCACAATTACGCCGGATGAGTCGCTGCGCGATAACGGCCTGCACGGAAGAGGCCACCATAAATCGCTGTATTCCCATATCGACCAGACGAAACAAAGTGCCCGCCGCATCACGGGTATGCAGGGTAGACAAAACCAAATGCCCCGTCATCGCGGCACGCAAACCAATTTGCGCAGTTTCTGCATCACGCATTTCTCCGACCAGAATGACATCAGGATCCTGACGCAACGCCGAACGCAGCACAGAAGCAAATGTCAAACCGATTTTTTCATTGATTTGCACCTGATTGATGCCCGGCAAGCGGTATTCCACCGGATCCTCCACGGTGATCAGCTTCATATCGAGCCGGTTAATCTCCGCTAGCGCAGAATAAAGCGTCGTCGTCTTGCCACTCCCGGTCGGGCCCGTTACCAGTATCATGCCATTACTGCGCCCCAATATAGTGCGAAAACGTTGCAACATTTCGTCTGGCATACCCAACTTATCCAAACCCACCATACCGCCATCCTGACGCAACAAACGCATTACCACGGCCTCGCCATATTGGGTAGGACAGGTTGCAATACGCACATCGACTGCTTTATTTTGCACCTGGATCTGAAATCGTCCGTCTTGCGGCAACCGCTTTTCAGAAATATCCAACCCGGACATAAGCTTCAAACGCAACACCAGCGCAGAGGCAATTTTGCTGTCAGCCTCAGTTGTCAAATGCAGCGCGCCATCAATACGAAAACGTATCACCAGCTTTGTTTCCTGCGGTTCGATATGCATATCCGAGGCGCGGACTTGAATGGCATCATCAAACAGTGTTTGCAACAACTTAACAACCGGCGCTTCCTTACTGCTGGCATCCAAACTGACCGAACCAAAATCGATATAACTATCCCCGAGATCATCACTGAGTTCACGCGCCAAGCCGCTCATTTCGTTAGTATGACGATAATAATTGCCCAGACTTGCCAGCAACTGCCCCTCAGCCACCACCACAACATCGATATTACGTTGAGCGATACGGGCTATTTCATCAAAAGCGAACAAATCGGCAGGATCAACCATGCCTACCAGCAGCAGACCGTTGCGCTCACCTAACACGATAGCACGCAATCGCCGCGCCTGGTCTTCGGGCAGTTTTCCCACAAACTCGAGATCAACCGTGTAAGAATTTAGCGCAACATAAGGAACACGCAACTGTGTAGCGCGTGCCTGGGCAATATGCTCATCACTCACGATACCCTGCGCCATCAGCACAGCCTCTACACTCAGGCCCGTTCTTTTCTTCTCTTCGAGCGCGAACTGAAGCTGGTCGTAAGTGATGATCTGTTGTTTTATCAGCAAATCACCTATACTCATTTTCTTCGGATACGCCATAATTCGTCCTTTATTCAATACCAAGCGTCATAGCGCTGAAGTTAGCCTTTTTTCGACGCACTGACAAGACTTAAATTTATGTTCCACGTCATCCTGTATCAACCTGAGATTCCACCCAACACCGGGAATATCATTCGCCTGTGCGCAAACACCGGCTGCCAACTCCATCTGATTAAGCCGCTGGGTTTTACGCTGGAAGACAAACAGTTGCTCCGTGCCGGCCTCGATTATCACGAATTTGCTCAACTGCGCGTCTACGAAAATTTGCCCGACTGCTTAGCCACCCTCGATCCTGCACGCGTGTTTGCCTGCACCACAAAAGGGGCTCAGCCTTTTCACGACGTTCATTATCAATCGGGGGATGCGTTTATTTTCGGCCCCGAGAGCCGGGGATTACCGGCGGATGTGCTGGAGCGACTGACTAGCGGCCAACGCGTACGCCTGCCGATGTTACCGGACAATCGCAGCCTGAATCTATCCAATACAGTGGCAGTCGCGATTTTTGAAGCATGGCGGCAATGTGATTTTGCCGGCGCACACACTGTATCTTCACCGCAATAAGCAGGTCGGCTGATCAGAGTACATCGTAGCAATTCAGCCACGGCAAACTCTGGACACCGGGTTCTGTACGCCTATCATTTATTGGCAACACCCTGTTACACCTGCGTCTTAATCCGGAAGGGAGAATTCCAGACTCGCCGAGCGATTTAACAAATTCGCAGCCATTTCGGCGGCAGGAATATTTTCATAAAGCACCCGGTAAACCGCCGTACTAATCGGCATATCCACCCCGACGCGCTGAGCCAAATGATACACTTCTCGTGCAGCATAAACGCCTTCAGCGACATGGCCTAATTGCCCGAGTATGGCATCCAGACTCAAGTTTTTTGCCAGCATCAAACCAACACGGCGGTTACGTGACAATTCCCCCGTACAGGTAAGAATCAAATCGCCCGCCCCCGACAAACCGCTCAATGTTTCCTGATGCCCGCCCAGTTTCAAGCCCAGACGGGCGATTTCTGCCAAACCACGCGTAATCAGCGCCGCCCGTGCATTATTACCCAGTTGCAAACCCTCACACACACCGGAGGCAATCGCCATGACATTCTTGACCGCCCCGCCAACTTCCACGCCAACCACATCAGAACTTGCATAGACACGCAAACGCGAGTGATGCAAAGACTGCGCAATGTCCTGTGCAAAAGCATCCTCCCCGGCAGCAAGCACCAGCGCAGTAGGCAGACCGCGAGCCACTTCCAGCGCACAACTGGGGCCGGATAAAACGCCACAAGGGACGTGTTGTGGAAGCACTTCTGCTGCCACCTGATGCGGCAACAAAGACGATTGCGCCTCAAACCCCTTGCACAACCAAATCACACCGGACAAATGAGTTCCCGTATCAACCAGTCGCTGTAAAGTCGGGCGCAATGCAGCACTGGGCACGGCAAGAATAATCAATTCAGCCCCCAGCAAGGAGACTGAAAAGTCAGCCGTTAAAGCAAGACTGTCGGGAAATAAAACTTCGGGAAGATAATGCGCGTTACAACGCGTTTTTTGCATGGCGGCAATTTGCAAACTATCTCTGGCAAAGAGCGTCACACGATGTCTCTCTGCCAGGTTTATCGCCAGAGCCGTACCCCAAGCCCCGGCACCAATAACAGTAATATTCATTCGCCCCACACCTCGGCACCACGAATAAAACCGGTTTCGCCGTCTTTGTGCCGGACTTTAACCCAACCCGTACCGGTAAGTTCAAGCACTTCGAGCGCGACTTGTTGCTTTACCTGAAAGACCCGTGCGGCTGAAGTATCAGGTTCAGCGCGCACATCGGCGAGTGGAATCACGGCATAAACATATTTTTTATTGCTCAAAACCCGCTTTTCCAGCCAATACAAACCGCCAGTACGATCACGAACTTTCACCCAGTTATCCAGGTTTACGACCTGCTCAAAAGGCATATAGCGATTAACCACGAACAGCTTCTTCGCCTGCAAGGAAGGTGCATCAAACAAGATAGCACTCGCCTCGCCAACCGAAACATAATCCACCGCCTGTGCCGCACAGGTGCACAGCAACAAGCACCCTGCCGCCATCTGCGAAAGATTAAGCAATTTCATTAGTGGGTCGTCACTTTTTCAGCTTCGGCCTGCTGTTGTTGATACAGCACATCAAAGTTGATCGGATTAAGCATCACGGGGGCGAATCCTGCACGCACAGAGATATCGGATACCACTTCGCGCAAATACGGGAACAAAATATTCGGGCACATCACCGCCAATACCGGATTCATTTCCGCTTCAGGTAAATTACGCACCGTAAAAATCCCGGCCTGTTTTGCTTCAATCAGGAACATCACTTTTTCGCTTATCTTAGCGGTGACGGTTGCTGTTACATTGACTTCAAACACGCCCTCATCAACCTGGGCGGCTGACGTATGCAGTTGCACCTCAATTTGCGGATTTTCACGTTCTAGAAAAATATGCGGCGCATGAGGAATTTCCAGGGAAAGATCTTTTACATAAATTTTATCCATATTGAAAACAGCTTGGGTATTCTCTTGTACTGAGTCAGTCATGTTTTATCCTTAAGTTAAATTGCCAATAAAGCGGTTAATTCACCGGCCATCTCTAATGCGGCCAAATCATCAAAACCACCAATATGCTGATTATTAATAAATATTTGCGGAACCGTACGCCTGCCCGTTTTTTCCACCATGGCAATGCGTAATTCAGGCTCAAGGTCTATGCGGATTTTTTCTATCTCGCTAACCCCTTTGCGCTGCAACAACTGCTCAGCCCGAATACAATAAGGGCATACCGCAGTGCTGTACATCACGACCTTAGCCATTATTTCTGCGTTGGCAAATTGGCTTTTTGCCATGCCATCATGCCACCGGTTAAATTATAGGCCTGGGTAAAACCCTGTTTAGCCAGCGTGACGCACGCGGATGAAGAACGCATACCACTCCGGCAAACCACGACAACCGGCTTATCCTTATATTTTTCCAGCTCGGCAATACGCGATTTGAGTTTACCACCCGGTACATGTTTGGCATTTAACATGTGCCCCGATTTATATTCATCATCTTCACGCACATCCAACACAACGGCATTCTTGTGATTGATGAGTTGAAGCGCAGCATTGGTATCCACCTCTTTGATGCCGCGAATACGGCTACCCAACAAGGACCACAAAAGCATCATTCCGCTCATAATGGCCAGCGAAATAGGGAAAAAATTACTTGTTATGAATTGCACGCAGGTACTCCTGTTCAGATTTAAGAGCGAATTCTAGCAGAGCGGCAAAATGCGCGGGATCTTTCTGTGCCAGGACGACTAATTTTTGATGCGCCGACTGATAGTCGGGATAGGACCAAAGCGCCTCTTTATACTGCTGCTGCGCTTGCTCTTTCTGACCATTTTGTGCCAATAAAAAAGCCTGCCTGTAAACGACACTACTTATCGGCATAAAACGAATCACGCGTGCATTGAGCGCCAACTTCTCCCCTTGATGGTCGGCATTCACCTCAATCAAAGAAGTCATAAACAATTCAACATAAGGCAAAAGCAACGGCGCATCCTGCAACGCGATCAATCCGGCCCGAGACTGAAAACCCAAGGTATCTTTGAGTTTTTGATAGTCCATGCGCACCTGTATAAGCGAGAGCAATCCCAGCAACAGCATCGATGCCATTGATAACTGGCCGATACGACGCAACTCTAAGCGATAGTGAGTTTCATCAAGCGCGCCCAGCAAAATAGCCGCGATCGCCACAAAGTAGATATACCACAAGGGATATTCGAGCAGACTGTGAATAGCCAGCACGCCCAATACGGCATAGGCCCACCAGCGATCCGCACTTAATACCGTGCGACGTAAACCCTGCAACCAAAGCCCCAGCGCAGCAAGAAACGCCAACACCCCGGTAACACCCGCCTCGGCAGCCAGTTGAAAAACAAAATTGTGCGCATTGTTATACAAACCGGTGAGTTGGGTACGATGCAAAACAGGACCCAGTTCAAAATGCTGCCAGACAAACTGGCCAAACCCAACGCCAAAAACGGGGGACTGACAAAAAATCAACCATGCCTCATGCCATAGAGAGAGCCGAATACCACCTGATTGAGCATCTGCGAACATACGATGCATAATATTATAATGATCCCCCGCCCCTTGCATGAAGGGCAACTGCACAACACCGTGCATCGCAGCGAATCCCACCAGCAAGCCCAGGTTATATTTCAACAGAGGTTGCAACTCGGGGAAGCGCCTCCCCCCCCAAACAGCCAGCACGTTCATCATAACAAGATAGATCCAACTACTGCGTGAACCGCTGAGCGTCAGCACAAACAACAAGGGCAGCGCCAACATAAACACTGCGCCCGTCGGAATTTTACGCAGCTGGTATAACAATCCCAAAGAGATCAGACCGAGCGAGATGTAATTGGCAAAATGATTCGGCTGCGCAATATTACCGTAAACCCCCGCCGCCACTTTGGATACAATCAGCGTATCGAACGGCGTATGCCAGCGGTAATACTGCAAAACACCGATGACGGCATTGCTTTCAGCACCCGCCAGCAAAAAAACCGCCAGCACCATTGCCAGCACTTGCAGGCCTAAAACCTCGCGCAGCCTAGCCCCTAACATCATCATCAAGAGCGCAAACAAAAAATACAACAAATACAACAAAGCCTGATCGAAATAGGGCAGCTTACCCAACGAATTTTGCAATAAGATCAAACCCATGAAAGCGGCGGGCAACAACACAATGCGAGGAATTTTTGGCTGCTGCCAATAATCCAGCGACAGCAGCAAAACCAGGGCAAGCACACCCAGAAGCGCACTCCACCATTCCTGATAAAACGTCGTCAGCGGGTACTGGTGAACATAATGCAGAAACGGAAAAACCCACATCAGTCCGACGAGCGCCAAACTGATATAGGTTAATCGTGAGTGTAAAAATTTTAGCAAGAACCGCTCTTCACACCTAGCTTTGCGAGGATGTTATTCATCGGACAAAAACGGGTAAATCCGCTTTGAAACAAATTAAAGCCTACAAATGCGGTAAACCACAGGAAGTTTTTAGCGATAAACAGGGGGCTACCTTCAACACCGAGTGCCAGAGACAACAAGACAAAAGTACCCGCAATAATTCGTATGAGACGTTCTACTGTCATAACTTAAAGCTCCAGAATTTCATTTATTGATATTTATTAAGGAAATAACCATCGCGCAGTGTAGCGCAATAAAACACGAAAATCACCCCCGCGTGCAAGAATGATTAGGATGCGTATTCCAACGTTAAAAAATGCAGCGCTAAAGTTACGAAGTGCAAAAAACTTCACGCATCATCCCCACCAACTTGAGTGTGCGCAGATCCCCAATACGATAAAACACGCGATTCGCCTCCTTGCGCGCAGCCAAAATATCCTTGTCCCGTAAAATAGCTAAATGCTGTGAAATATTACTTTGTGAAGTTCCCACCTGCGCAACGATATCCTGCACACTCATTTCCTGATCACTTAATATGCATAAAATTTTCAACCGCAAAGGATGAGCAATCGCTTTAATTGCATGTGCTGCTTGTTGGATATCTTCTTCCCTGGTGAGTAATTTATTTGTCATATACGATCCTTCAAGTTGCCAATCTCCGCAGACCAGCCAATTCGGTTAAAATACATCTATCTGAAACTCAACCACCCCATTTTACCCCAATGAACGCGACTCCTGTCTTATTGCTGATACTCGATGGCTTTGGTTATCGTGAAGATCCCGACTCAAATGCGATACTTGCCGCCAAAATGCCAAACTGGGATGCGCTGTGGCATAAATATCCACACACCCTGATCAACGCTTCCGAGAAACACGTTGGCTTGCCATCCAATCAAATGGGAAATTCCGAAGTAGGTCACCTGAATATCGGCGCAGGACGGGTCGTTTATCAGGATTTAAGTCGTGTGGATGTCGCAATTGAAGACGGCAGTTTTTTCGACAACCCGGCACTATCCGATGCAATTTCGGTTACACAACGTAATGACAGCGCCCTGCACATCATGGGACTACTCTCAGACGGGGGCGTACACAGCCACGAAAATCACATCCACGCCATGCTCGAAATGGCGGCAAAGAAAGGCCTGAAAAAAATCTATCTGCACGCTTTTCTGGATGGCCGAGACACCCCCCCAAAAAGTGCGGCTTCTTCTATCACCGCCCTGCAAGAGAAATGCACGACATTAGGTGCGGGCAAAATTGCCAGCATAATGGGGCGATTTTTTGTCATGGATAGAGACAATCGCTGGGAGCGCGTACAACCAGCCTATGATTTACTTACCCGGGGTCTGGCAAACTATTGTGCTCCCGATGCCCTGAGCGGATTAGATGCTGCCTATGCACGAGGTGAATCCGATGAGTTCGTCCTGCCTACTGCCATCCATGCTGCCAACGAATCCGCGATCACGATGCAAACCGGTGACGTCGTGGTATTTATGAATTTTCGTGCCGATCGTGCCCGTGAAATAACCCGTGCGTTAACCGACGAAACATTTTCCGGATTCGAGCGCAGTTATCTGCCGAAATTGGGCAGCTTCGTCACACTCAGCAATTACGGTTCCGAATTCACGCTACCCTGCGCCTACACCGCGGTCGCCATACACAACGATATAGGCGAATATGTCGCCCATCTTGGCCTCAAACAACTACGTATCGCCGAAACCGAGAAATACGCTCATGTCACCTATTTCTTCAGTGGCGGCAAAGAACAACCCTATTCAGGAGAAGATCGCATCCTGGTGCCTTCACCTAAAGTGGCCACTTACGATCTACAGCCTGAAATGAGCGCATTGACCGTGACAGAAAAGCTGGAAGAGGCAATTTTAAGCCGGCAATATCCACTGATCGTCTGTAACTACGCCAACGGTGACATGGTAGGCCACAGCGGTAATATGGCAGCCGCTATTAAGGCCATAGAAACCCTGGATGTATGCATAGGACGCATCGTAAAAGCAATGCAATCTATCGGCGGTGAAACTATCCTTACCGCGGACCACGGAAATGCGGAACAAATGATGGACAACATCACCCACCAGGCTCACACCGCGCACACACTCAATCCTGTGCCGTTTTTGTATGTGGGTCGCGATGCAACCCTAGACAGTACGGGCGCATTGAGTGATATTGCGCCAAGCCTGCTGCACCTTATGGGACTGGAAAAACCGGAGGAAATGACGGGTCACAGCCTGATCTCATTATCGTGAAACGCGAGACGGACATCGTAAAGATAAATCGCCTGCCATGAAAAGTTGCCTATCCATTATTGCAATGATGTGCTGCCTGCTCGTGACCGGGCAGGTATCAGCCGGTCATCAAGAAGAACTGGAAAACCTGCGCCAGCGCATCCATACCATGCAAAGCGAAATGGGCAAAACAAGTGAATCCAGGTCCGAAGCTGCAGATGCATTACGAAACTCCGAGCGCGCCATCAGCGAAAGCAATCGCCAACTGGCGCAAATTTCACTTCAGCAACACGACGCTGATGAAAAACTGCATGCCTTACAAATTCAGCAGCAACAATTGAATCTAAGCATCGTAAAACAACAAAAACTCCTCGGCAGCTTATTACATCAACAATATCTCGGCAGTGAACATGCGTATCTCAAACTCATGTTAAACAACCAGGATCCCAATAAAACAGCACGCGATTTACAGTACTTTCAATATATTGCACGCAATCGTGCCGAATGGCTGGATAGCTTGCGGGCGAATGTTGCGGCACTTAACACAGTCACTCAGGAAGCAAAAATACAAAGTGAAATTCTGGAAAAATTGCATAAGGAACACGACCAAAAGAAAGACCAGCTAAAACAAGAGCAACAGCAAAGATCGCAAGTATTAGCCGATGTCTCCAAGCAACTCACGCTGCAACGTCGTGAGATTACCCGCTTACAACTCGATGAGAGCCGGCTATCCAATCTGGTCACTAAAATTGCCCGGATGCTCGCCAAGCCTGCGAAAAAATCTTTTTTTAAGAATGATACGCTACCAGAGCGCCAATTCAGTGACCAACCCTTTACACAAAACATAGGCAAATTGATATTACCCGTCAAAGGTGAAATTTCGAATCGTTTTGGTACGCCTAGACCCGACAGCACCGTTGTTTGGAAGGGATTATTTATAAAAGCAACGACAGGAAAAACAATTAGGGCGGTTGCACCGGGCAGGGTTGTTTTTGCAGACTGGTTGCGTGGATTTGGCAATTTACTGATCATCGATCACGGCAATGCTTATATGAGCCTTTATGGCAATAACGAAAGTCTGCTCAAACAAGTGGGTGATGAAATTAAGGGGGGCGAAACGATAGCCACCGTCGGCAACAGCGGCGGAAATACAGATTCGGGTTTATACTTTGAACTGCGCCATGAAAGCCTGCCCCTTGATCCATTGAAGTGGCTGGCTAAAAATTAACTCGAGGTAATTATGCGTCGTCTGGAAAAAATAGGTTTAGTGGGTATAGGTTTAATCGCGGGCGTCTCGCTGAGCTTGCATTTTGCAGCTATGGCTGAAAAGGAAATCCCTGCTACACCGCTCCCGGTTGAAGAGCTTCGCGCTTTCACTGAAGTATTTGCTCATATTAAAAATAGCTATGTTGAACCTGTCACAGACAAAAAACTATTCACCGAAGCCATTAACGGCATGCTCAACGGTCTGGATCCGCATTCAGCCTACCTTGATGCCGATGCATTCAAAGACCTGCAAGTCGGTACGCAAGGTGAATTTGGCGGGTTAGGAATTGAGGTCGGGATGGAAGAGGGGCTCATCAAAGTCATCTCGCCGATTGAGGACACGCCAGCCTTTATTGCTGGCGTTAAAAGTGGTGATTTAATCCTAAAACTGGATGATGCCCTGGTTAAAGGGATGTCACTCAACGATGCTGTCAAACGTATGCGGGGCAAACCAGGTAGCAAACTGATTTTGACCATACTGCGCAAAGGCGAGACCAAGCCCATTACAATCACCGTCGTACGCGCGGTCATTAAAGTCCAAAGTGTGAAAGCTAAACTCCTTGAATCAGGTTACGGGTTTATTCGTGTCACCCAGTTTCAGGAACATACAGGGGAAAACCTGGCCACAGCATTGGACAAAATGGTCAAAGACAACAAAGGTTCGCTCAAAGGACTGATACTGGATTTACGTAATGATCCCGGCGGATTACTCGATGGTGCTGTTGCTGTTTCAGCAGCATTTTTGTCGCGTGACGCATTAGTTGTTTATACAGAAGGCCGAACCGAAGAGGCTAAAATGCGACTGACCGCCTCGCCTGAAAACTATCTTCGCGGCAATAGCCAAAATGATTACCTGAAAAATATCCCGCCATCCATCAAGAGCGTCCCCCTGGTCGTGCTTGTAAACGGAGGTTCAGCATCCGCCTCCGAAATTGTTGCCGGCGCATTACAAGATCACAAACGCGGCGTCATTATGGGCACACAAACTTTTGGCAAGGGTTCTGTACAGACCGTATTACCGTTAGGCAACAACACGGCGATTAAACTGACAACGGCACGCTATTACACCCCGAACGGGCGATCGATACAAGCCAAAGGCATAGTGCCCGATATTCTGGTTGAAGATCCCGCCACAGCAGGAGCCGAAAGCATATTTCGAGTCCGCGAATCCGATTTGGATAAGCACTTGATCAACGATAAACAAGCGGATGACAAAGGAGATTTCTCGAAAAAAACCGATGGCACACCCAAAAATAAAACAGACACCTTGCCTGCCGTCGAGTTTGGCGGGAAAAATGACTATCAACTTAATCAAGCCTTGAATTTACTCAAGGGCATGCAAATACTTCAAGGAAAATAAACGAGGTTACTAACATGATCAATCCTTTTGATTTGGAAAAACGACGTGAGCTTCTATTCACAGATGAACCGAAGGATCAGGTGACTCACGCGCTTGTCATTCTGTCCGGACTACCTAAAATTGAGGTTCATCGATCGGTAAAATCAAACACATTAGACCTATGCTATAACCTGCGAGACTACACCTTAGAAGATTTAGAACGCGCGATAGAGCAGGAAGGATTTCATCTTAACCACAGCTTTATGCATCAAATAGGACGAAATATCATCTATTATTGTGAAGACACCACCAGACATAATATGGAAATACGCGGCCATGTGACCAAAAAGAATGAATCTGAAGTGTTTGTTAGCGTACATGAACAACATCACCATCAGGAACACGCCAGTAAACCACCCGAGTTGCGCGAATACGAATAGGTATGAATGACGCACAACTACAACGCTATGGCCGTCACATACTGCTGGATGAAATAGGTATAGAAGGCCAGCAACGCCTGCTAAATGCCAGGGTTTTAATCATTGGACTGGGCGGTTTGGGGTCGCCAGCCGCGCTCTATCTCGCAGCAAGTGGCGTGGGGCACCTTACCCTGTGTGACGATGATCAGGTTGAGTTATCAAACTTGCAACGGCAGATTGCGCACAGCACAAAAAGTATCGGATGCAGCAAAGTCAGCTCAGCTAAATCCGCAATCTTAAATATCAATCCCGACATTCACTGTGTAGACATTGCATTACGCGGCAACCTATCCGAGTTAAATGAATGGATTTCAAAAGCGGATGTGGTACTCGATTGCAGCGATAACTTCCCGACGCGATATGCCATCAATCAAGCGTGTTTAACGAACAGAAAACCGCTCGTATCGGGTGCCGCAATCCAATTCTCGGGACTCGTCGCCGTCTTCGACTTTAGAAATGTGCAGTCTGCCTGCTACAACTGCCTGTTCCCGGAGGATGCTGAATCTGAAGAACTACGCTGTGCCACAACGGGCATTTTTGCGCCACTCACCGGGATCATAGGTACGATACAAGCCGCCGAAACACTTAAAATAATCGCCGGGATTAACGCTGGCCTGATTGGAAAACTACTGACGGTCAATGCACTGGATATGTCCATCAGGCAAAGTACTTTTCAAAAAGACCTACATTGTAAAATATGCAATGACAAGTTCTTCAAGCTAGGAGAATTACCTCTTCTATAAGGCATCACACTCAGTTTTTAACCCAATTTCACAGCATTAAGCGTGCTAATATTTCCACCCACTCTGTAGCAAGCGACCAAACCATGTCGAATTTAGCCGCCCCTGAATCAAGAAGAAATACAGTATCCAGCGTCTTGCTGTCAGTCGCAACCTTGACAGAGCAACGCGACCGTGAAGTACTGGCCAGATCACTAGTCAATACACTACATGAACTGATTGATTGCAAGCACATCACCCTGTATCGCATCCCACACGCGGATTGTGATATGGAGGCCATCATATTGGCTCAGACTAGCAACGGCACGCAACACAAAAAATCGAGCCAGGTAACGAGTATCATCATTTCCATGCGCAAAGATTTTCAGGCCGCAATTGAGACAGGGACATCCTACATATGGAAAATGGAAGACCGGACGTACTGTTCAATTTATCCCCTGCTAGACAATCAATGCACCGTTGGATTTCTCGAGATTATTTCTAACCAGACGCACAGCAAAACAGACACGATACTCATATCCTCTTTCTTGAAGGTGTACAGCAACTACCTGACCATACTGAATGAAAGTGAAACAGATACGTTAACAGGTCTGCTCAACCGTCGCACCTTTGAAAACAACCTGGAAAAAATCATTGCGGAATATTCAGAAAGTCAGGACACACCCGACACTTTAGCCTCACCCACCTTGTTGCGACAAAATGACTACCGGGAACATCCTCACTGGCTCGCCGTCATGGACATTGATCATTTCAAACGTATAAATGATGATTTTGGGCATTTATATGGCGATGAAGTCCTGCTTTTACTATCTCGTAACATGAAGCGTATTTTCCGCCAAAGCGATAAATTATTTCGTTTTGGCGGAGAAGAGTTTATCGTCGTTCTTGACCGAACAAGTGAAGACAATGCAAAAAAAGCATTAGAGCGTTTTCGCGAGGCTATTGAGAGTTACCACTTTCCCCAAGTAGGACGTATCACCATCAGCATAGGTTTTATTCGCCTGGACAAGGCGGATGTTCCTTCCTCCATTATCGGACGAGCGGATCAGTCGCTCTATTATGCAAAGGAAAATGGAAGAAATCAGGTTTGTTTTTACGAAGATCTCATCAACGAAGGTAAATTGGCAGTCGAACATTACTCTGACGACATCGAACTTTTTTAGGGAAACCAACAAAAATCATCAACGCTTTTAATATACTTGCATTACAGGCTGCTCATCCTGCTCAACTTTTCCAATCTATGACAACTGTTGCGTGCATGCCAAAAGTGTACGTTCGACGACCTCAAAAACATCTCGCGACAAGCCTTTATGCTGATGCAGCATTTCAAGTGCTGATTGCGCCAGAGACTGGCGGTGCGCATCAAACTTGCGCCAACGATCAAAACAACGTGCAAGCCGTGATGCAACCTGAGGATTGATTGCATCCAAGCGAATAATCTGTTCTGCCATAAAGTGATAACCTCGACCATCTGCACCGTGAAAGCAGGCGTGATTGTGACCGAAGGTACGCAGTAAGGCATAAACCTTATTGGGATTACGAATATCAAAGGCAGGATGAGAGACGAGTTGCTCGACCTCGGCACAGGTAGCGACACCACGAGCGCTGGCTTGAACCTGGAACCACTTATCAACGACTAATGGCTCCAAATGCCAATGCTGATAAAAACGAGCCAGGGCAATCTGACTATCATCACCGCGAAATTGTGCCAAAATGGCCAGTGCCGCGAACTCATCCGTCATATTGTCCGCATTTAAAAACTGTTTTAGCGCAAGCCCGGAACTGAACTCGGTCTTCATTTCGCACAAATACCCCAGACAAACGTTACGTAGCGCACGACGACCTACATCCTGAGGAGAAAATCGATACCCCTGTTTGGAGGCAAGTTGATCATAGCAGTGGACGAACTCACTATGAAGTTGTTCAACCAGGTGACGACGAAAACTAATGCGCGCAGCATGCAGGATATCAGGATCAACGCTGTCTAATTGTTCAGCCAGAGTCGCCTCACTAGGCAAGGACAAAACTTCAGCCGCAAAAGCCGGATTGTCCTGGACTTCACTCAACACGCGGGCAACAGCATCAGTATAGATAACAGGCCAGACGGGGGTTCTTCCTGCAATCAATTCGTGAGTAGCATACAAAATAAACCGCGTTGCCAACCGTTGACCTGCCTCCCAACGATTAAATAAATCGGTATCGTAGGTCAGCAAATGAGCCAACTCTGCATCCGTGTATTCAAACTCAAGCTCAACGGGCGCAGAAAAACCCCGCAGTAAAGAAGGGACGGGAGAAACGGCAATATTGTCGAAAATAAATTCCTGCACCGTTTGCTGCAATGAGACTACGCACTGAGAATCGGACTGACTCTGATATTCAAAGGACAATAACTGACCATCAGAACCCAGAAAACTTATGACGACAGGAATATGAAAGGGTAAATTACCCGCTTTGCAAATCTGGGTCAGGGTAAGAACATAGCGCCGCTCAGATGCCACATAACGACCCACACCCTGAATTTTTGGCGTACCCGGCTGATCATACCAACGCATGAACTGAGTAAAATCTACGCCGGATGCATCTGCCATAGCAGCAACAAAATCATCACAAGTCACTGCCATACCGTCATGGCGCTGAAAATATAAGTCCATTCCCCGCCTGAAAGCGGCTGAACCTGCAAGCGTATGTATCATACGAACCAGTTCTGCGCCCTTATCATAGATAGTGGCCGTATAGAAATTGTTGATTTCAATATAACTATGAGGTCTGACAGGATGGGACATAGGACCTGCATCCTCAGGAAATTGTGATGATCTCAAGCCACGTACGTCACGAATACGCGCCACGGAACGATTATGAACATCCGCACCAAATTCCTGGTCACGAAATACAGTCAAGCCCTCTTTTAACGACAATTGAAACCAGTCACGACAGGTAACCCGATTACCCGTCCAATTGTGGAAATATTCATGAGCCACAACCCTGTCAATATTTTCATAATCACTATCCGTGGCCACATCCGGTCTGGCCAGCACAAATTTAGTGTTGAAAATATTTAAGCCCTTATTTTCCATGGCCCCCATATTAAAGTCGCCAACAGCAACTATCATATAGTGATCTAAATCACACTCAAGACCGAAAGTCTCCTCATCCCAACGCATCGCTTTTTTCAAAGCCAACATGGCATGAGCACACTGATCACGTTTTCCCGGATCAACATAGATGGCCAATTGAACGTTGCGCCCAGAAGCCGTCATCAAGGTATCATTGAGCACATCAAGTTTAGCCGCAACCACAGCAAACAAATAACAGGGTTTGGCGTAAGGATCCTGCCACGTTACCCAGTGACGGCCATTGGATGACTGACCCGATGCAATCGGATGACCGTTTGATAACAATTGCGGCAGCGCTGTTTGGTCGGCATGCAAGGTAACGGTATAGACCGACATTATGTCAGGTCGATCTAAAAACCAGGTAATACGACGAAAACCCTGTGCTTCACACTGCGTAAAATAGCCATGTTCAGAACGATAAAGGCCTGATAATTGAGTATTAGTATCGGGCTTTATCCGTGTCAGTGTATGTAACACAAAAAAATCAGGTAACTGGTGTAGGGTAAGATGCGCATCTGTCAGTTCATAGTGTAGCGTGTCCAGTTCCACGCCATCAAGACTGAGCTGCAGTAATTCCAGATCTTCACCATCAAGCACCAGTGGCGCAGCCAAATCAGTACTAAGCGGGTTACGACGCAAAGAAAGTTGGCAACCGACAATGGCGACACCGGCTTGAAAATCGATATCAAGAGCCACCGTATCAATCAAAAAAGGAGGGGGCGCGTAGTCAATCAACCGGAAAATTTGTGGCGTAGCCTGGCTCATAGAATAGCAAAATTTAAGAGTAACGACAGTTAAGTGGATATAAAACAAGCGACAACAAAACCGGCATTAGCGAGCGATACCTTTTTCGTCGAACAAATCCTCGAATAAAATAGAACTTAGATAACGCTCACCCGAATCAGGCAATATGACAACGATCGTTTTACCGCTATTTTCGGGGCGTTGTGCAAGGCGAACGGCTACCGCAGTAGCTGCGCCACAAGAAATACCTGCAAGTATTCCCTCTTCTCTTGCCAAACGTCGGGCATACAAGACGGCATCTTCATTTGAAACCTGTGCAATCTCGTCAATAATGGTCATATCCAATGTCTGAGGAACGAAGCCCGCACCTATACCTTGAATCTTATGTGGACCAGGCTTAATTGGCTCACCAGCGCGCGTCTGAGTCAAAACAGGACTGGCGGAAGGCTCAACGGCAACCGTTGTAATGGCTCTACCCTGTGTGTGTTTAATATAGCGTGAAATGCCGGTAATTGTGCCGCCGGTACCCACACCTGAGACCAGAATATCAATCTTGCCATCGGTATCATGCCAGATTTCAGGCCCTGTCGTTTGTTCGTGAATAGCCGGATTAGCGGGATTCTTGAACTGTTGCAGCAGAACATATTTATTTGGGTCAGAAGCGGCAATTTCTTCGGCTTTAGCAATGGCGCCACCCATTCCTTTGGCACCTTCGGTGAGTACCAGTTTCGCACCATAGGCAAGTAACAATTTACGACGCTCAATGCTCATAGTCTCCGGCATGGTCAACGTTAGCGGGATACCTCGTGCTGCGGCAACAAAGGCAAGCGCGATACCCGTATTCCCGCTGGTAGGCTCAACCAATTCTTTTCCTGCACCCAACAATCCACGACGATCGGCATCAGCGACCATCGCCGCGCCAATACGACATTTAACCGAATATCCAGGATTGCGGCCTTCAATTTTTGCCAGTATCGTGGCCGGTGCGCCATCGGATATGCGATTCAAGCGCACCAGCGGGGTGTGACCTATAGATTTAGAATTATCCTCAAACCAATTTGACATTTGAACTCCTAATTAAAATGAATACTCACCACACACACTTGCGACTTAGTAATAGCCATACACCAGCATGACGCATAATAACAAAAAGCCGGATTACTCCGGCTTTTTGTTTTGTGCTTATGCAACTGAGTTAAAAATTACTCAGCATCTACCACTTCAGCATCAGCAGGGCGATCCATCAGTTCAACTAATGCCATAGGGGCATTATCACCTTGACGGAAACCAAACTTCAGAACGCGCAAATAACCGCCGTTGCGTGTTGCGTAGCGTGGACCCAGTTCATCAAACAACTTAGTAACCATTTCACGGTCACGCAGACGGGCAAAAGCCAGACGACGATTAGCCAGTGTTGGCGTTTTACCCAACGTCAGGATAGGTTCTGCAACGCGACGCAGTTCCTTGGCCTTAGGCAGGGTAGTCTTGATGACTTCGTGACGCAACAGCGAAACTGTCATGTTGCGGAACATTGCCAGACGGTGACTGCTGGTACGGTTGAGTTTTCTTAATCCTAAACGGTGACGCATAATTTGCCTCTCTTAAACTTCAGTTATTCTACTAACGGCCTAAGCAACTACTACCGGCCAGTTTTCCAGTTTCATGCCCAGCGACAAATTGTGCTCAGCCAGAACCTGCTTAATCTCATTCAATGATTTACGACCCAAGTTTGGGGTGCGTAACAGATCATTTTCGCTGTATTGAATCAGATCGCCGATGTAATGAATGCTTTGTGCCTTCAGACAATTGGATGAACGTGGTGTCAATTCCAAATCATCTACTGGACGCAACAGGATAGGGTCAACCTGAGGAACATGTTCTTTTTCAACAACAGGCTCAGTACCTTCCAGCGCAGCAAACACAGAGAACTGATCCACAAGGATACGCGCAGCGTTGCGTATCGCTTGCTCAGGATCAATTGCACCGTTGGTCTCGATCGTCATGATCAATTTGTCAAGATCGGTACGCTGTTCAACACGCGCACTTTCAACAGCATAACTCACCCGACTTACAGGACTAAATGAAGCATCTAAAGCAATATGTCCGACTGCACGTGTTTCATTGGGCAATTGACGTGAAATAGATGAAACATATCCACGACCTTGCTCAACTTTGATCTGCATATCGAGACTACCGCCAGCAGTGAGATGCGCGATGACATGTTCAGGATTAAGAACTTCAACTTCCGCATTTGCACTAATATCAGCTGCCGTGACGACACCTAAGCCATCTTTTTTAAGCGTCAGAACGGCTTCTTTAATGCCATGCAAACGTAAAACAACACCTTTAAGATTCAAAAGAATGTCGACTACGTCTTCCTGTACACCATCAATCGTGGCGTATTCATGCAATACGCCAGCCATTTTGACTTCGGTAGGCGCAGCACCTGCCATAGAAGAAAGCAAGATGCGGCGCAGTGCATTACCCAAAGTATGGCCAAAACCACGTTCAAAAGGTTCCATGACCACTTTAGCTTGTGTCTCGGAAATCTTTTGAACTTCAATAATGCGAGGCTTCAAAAAATCATTGTTATACATAAGCTACTCCGCGTGGATTACTTGGAATACAACTCAACCACGAGATGCTCGTTGATGGTTGCAGGCAGTTCAGCACGTTGAGGGTTTGCTTTGAACGTTCCCTTAAAGGCTTTCGTATCCATCTCAATCCATTCAGGAAAACCGCGTGATTCAGCAGCAGCAATAGCAGCCTTGATACGCAATTGAGCCTTAGACTTTTCAGCCACTTCAATGACGTCACCAGGACGTACTTGATAGGAAGGAATATTGACACGCTTACCATTTACCAGCAGACCGTTATGACGAACAACCTGACGCGCTTCGGCACGTGAAGCACCAAAACCCATACGGTATGTCACATTATCCAAACGGGATTCAAGCAATTGCAACAAGGATTCACCCGTAATACCACGAGAAGCTTCAGCTTTTTTGTAAGTCAAACGGAACTGACGCTCTAGTACGCCGTAGATACGACGAACCTTTTGCTTTTCACGCAACTGACCACCGTATTCTGAAAGACGGGTATTACGACGCTGGCCATGCTGACCAGGCGGATAGGCACGACGCTCTACCGAACATTTGTCGGTATAGCACTTTTCGCCTTTAAGAAACAGCTTCTCACCTTCACGGCGACACTTACGGCATTTTGCATCAAGATTTCTAGCCAAGATCAACTCCCAAATAAATTAGATACGACGCTTTTTAGGCGGACGGCAACCGTTGTGCGGTACCGGCGTAATATCAGAAATGCTTGTGATCTTAAAACCAGCTGCATTCAATGCACGTACTGT
>CAIOSY010000019.1 GCA_903861075.1 uncultured Nitrosomonadales bacterium | reverse complement strand
TTGGCTTGGCCTGTGCAACGCCAGCGCCTTCTACGACCCTGGCACGCAACGGTGGCTGAATCGAGATAATATTCAAGAGTCTGGTGGAATTAATTTATTTCAATTTGCAGAAAATAATCCTCTGCAATTTGTAGACCCCGAAGGTCGCAATTGCTTCAGCCTGAGTGATGTCTTGAATCAGATAGCCGCATTACAGGCACAATATAATCAATTAGTTAACCAAGCGGCTGAATTTGAACTGCAAGCAACTTTATTATATCATGAATACAAGGACCCAAAAAGCCTTGGGTATCAAAGCATCGCTACCTACGAACTTTACATCCTCGCAAAGCAATGGAGAAATCAATCCGTGAGCCAAGCGAAGGCTATCGCCTCACAAATTACTAACTTGCAAAAATGGGGGGCGTTTTTGGATGGTGCGGCGACGGCGGGGCGTGCCTGTCTTTGTGTTCCAGCAGAGGTCGTCGGAGCAGTTGCTGGTTTGGTTTTTCCAGTATGGCAAGATCCAACGCAATATGGTCCGGGGCATGTTTATTAATCATAGGCACATAAAATAAAATGATTGTTATTTGCATTCGATTGCTGAGGATATGGTGGTGTAAACCGCTATTTAGGTGGGCATTCAGGCATGTTCTCGAAGAACTGAAATGTGGCTCAAAAGTTAGTTTAGGTATTGTGCTTAACGAACTAAATCAGTCGACAGATTTGAGATTAACAACTGCACTGCTTCAGTTGCTTCTTTTACTGCCAGACGAAATACTGGAAAGGAATCAATCGTTGGAGGACTTTTTCCCAAAAGAGAAGTTTCCTCACTTGCATATTCGTGACAGGTTGACCCAATGCCGTATCACATTATTATTTTGCTTTAAGCCCTACTGTATAGATTATGATTTTTTGGTAAAAGTTCCTCCTGCAAAAAAGGCTCTTGGAGCTTAGATGTTGCGTAAAGAGAGTGGAACCAAAATGCAAATAACAAAATAGATGAATTTGTTTGTTAAAATATTGGTGCAGACAAAAGTCAGGCTTACTGTAAACCGTCGGTGAACTGAGCATTAACTCTATACGCGATAGCGCACGACACAAAATGAAAACGAAAGCCTATTCCATTGTTATGGTTCTGGCCTTGCTGACCCATTGGCTCGGCTTGTGCAACGCCAGTGCCTTCTACGACCCTGGCACGCAACGATGGTTGAATAGGGATCCAATTGAAGAAAATGGAGGCAATGATCTGTATTCATTCGTGGAAGATAGCCCTATTACAGAAGTTGATATTGGCGGGTTTTGTGTAGCCTGTGACAATCAGCTACGAGCCGCCGAAGATAAAATAAATAGTGACTATAAAACTTGCATGGCATGGGCTTATGGGATTTATGGAGGCCTACAAGGCATCGCCCGCCCGCGGCCACCACTAACGCTGCCGGGTCTTTTAGCCGGGGCCGCCGGCTGCGGGGCCAAAGCAATAGTTGCCCAGGATGCGGCTCTTGCTGCTTATGCGGGCTGCGAAGCAGGCAACCGCCCCGACCCGCCATACCATGTGGGTGACGGTGGTGGGAGTAGCCCGCCGTCATTTCCTGTGCCGTGATGCGTTGAATTAAAGCGAACTTTCTTTATGAAAGCACCCATTACAAGCCGGGACGTGTTTCAGTTCTTGCGACTATGTTTAGTTGTCATAGCCACAATGTTTGCCACACAGTATGGCTTCGGTCGTCAGGTTATTTATGACGACCTTAATATTGTCATTCCAATCACTCTGGCTGCATACTCTTTCGGTAGGTATGACGGACGAAAGAGTGGGAATTCATCCAGTTCAGATGATTGCGATTAAGGCGGGAGGGGTAAGCTGAATGAGCGCAGGTAAGATTAGACCTTTAATTTTATTTAATACAATATGAAAACACACTCATACGCCATGGTTGTTCTGCTGTCCTTGCTGACCTTTTGGCTCGGCTTGTGCAACGGCAGTGCCTTCTACGACCCTGGCACTCAACGATGGCTGAATAGGGATCCAATTCAGGAAGATGGTGGTATGAATCTTTATGAACTGACCAAAAATGACCCCATAAACTATGTGGATATATGGGGATGTGACATAGACATATACGGCGGTGGAACAGGCAATCGAAACAACCCTTTCCCAGTCCAATCTCCCGGCAAAATATGTGGTTATATCAATGGTAAACCTATTTATTGCCTGCCGCCAAAGCCTTCGCCAAAGCCACCACAAAAGCCACCACAACCGCCTAAGTCTAATCCTTCATGTCCGCTTCCATTGGACGACCCTAAACATTGCTGGAAGAGTCCTGACAAGGCTCTAAAAGGAACAGAGACTTGGCAAGTAGCTTGTGAAATGTCCTATGAATCATGCACGGCGTGCTGCGCCATTGATTATGGCCAAAGCGGGCCATTGCAGTCGTGTGTAGATAACTGCACGGCTCAACGATCAGCATGCATTTTCGGTGGCAATGCCCCACCGGTTGCCCCAACACCACCTCCCAGCCCATGATTATACGAAACTTTCTATGGTTAAGTTTGCTGATATTTGCCTTTGCCTGCGCTGTTGGCTTTTGGCGCGCGCATCGGCAGGTTCAAAATCTAATGCTATTGCAAAAGCACGATCTAGCACGATCTGCGGAACAATCAGGTTATGTTGATCTATACCGCTGGCAATTGGTTGCAAATGCTGTAACATATACGGCACTGCTTCAAAGGCTTGATCGTGGCGATTCTGAAACTGTTAAAAGAGTTCTCTTTAAAGAGCTTGAAACCGATCTATCTAGAATCAATTTGCAAACCAATTATTTGTGGTCAGAAGACCAGAAGAAAAGCATCGCATATGCAGAAGTGTATATGCGATCAAACTTGATTCGCAAAGCACAGCCCTGATCAGCAAATGACATTTTAGGTGAATATTAATCGTAACCCGGAGCTGCCGATGATTCCGGTGATGAACGTAACGATGAACCTCAACAACACCTACATGGCGATAGCGCACAAAACAAAATGAAAACGAAAGTATATTCCATGGTTATTGTCTTGGCCGTGCTAACCTATTGGCTCGGCATGTGCAACGCTAGCGCCTTCTACGACCCCGGCACGCAACGGTGGTTGAATCGGGATCCGATACAAGAAGATGGGGCAATCAACCTTTACCAATACACCGCGAACAATCCAATGGGAGATTTTGATGCGTTCGGCTGGGATGTTGCAGCGGGTATCCAAGCGCCAAGCAAGTTCCCGACCGGGCCGACCGGAGTCAATCATGGCACACCGGTGTGGAATGGCAACGGCCCGCCGCCCAACCCGGGAGTCGGATCTGGGCGAAAACCTTGCAGCCAGGAACAAGAAAGTCAAAAAATGGATCCTCAATTAT
>CAIOSY010000018.1 GCA_903861075.1 uncultured Nitrosomonadales bacterium | reverse complement strand
TATCTGTCACCTTACTTCATCAATAACCAGGATCGTCAGTTGGCGTTGATGGAAAACCCATACATCTTGTTGCATGACAAGAAGGTATCCAACATTCGCGACTTGCTGCCTATTTTGGAACAAGTTGCTAAAGCCGGTCGTCCCTTGCTGATTATCGCTGAAGATGTAGACGGCGAAGCACTGGCAACGCTGGTAGTCAACAACATTCGTGGCATCCTGAAGACGGTTGCTGTCAAGGCACCTGGTTTCGGCGATAGGCGCAAGGCTATGCTGGAAGACATCGCAATTCTGACGGGCGGTACGGTCATTGCTGAAGAAGTCGGCCTGACACTGGAAAAAGCAACGCTGGAAGATCTGGGTCAAGCCAAGCGTATCGAAGTGGGCAAGGACAACAGTATTATCATTGACGGCGCGGGTAGTGAAGACGCGATTAAGTCACGTATCGGCCAGATCAACAAGCAAGCTGAAGAATCAACCAGCGATTACGACAAAGAAAAGCTGCAAGAGCGTAAGGCCAAACTGGCTGGCGGCGTTGCTGTGATCAAAGTTGGTGCTGCAACTGAAGTTGAAATGAAGGAAAAGAAGGCGCGCGTTGAAGATGCCTTGCACGCAACCCGTGCAGCGGTTGAAGAAGGCATTGTCCCTGGCGGCGGCGTAGCATTGCTGCGTGCCAAGGTTGCGGTAGCCGGTCTGAAGGGCGACAACCACGATCAAGATGCAGGTATCACGATCGTATTGCGCGCCATGGAAGCGCCTTTGCGTGCCATCGTGCAAAATGCCGGTGATGAGCCGTCTGTTGTGGTCAACAAAGTGTCTGAAGGTTCAGGTAGCTACGGTTATAACGCAGCGACCAGCGAATATGGTGACATGTTGGCGATGGGCGTGGTAGATCCAACTAAGGTAACGCGTGTTGCATTGCAAAATGCGGCGTCTATCGCAGGCTTGATGTTGACAACGGCGTGTATGGTTGCTGAACTGCCAGAAGACAAGCCGGCTGCTGGTGGTATGGGTGGCGGTATGGGCGGTATGGACGGCATGATGTAATTGGTCTAGCTTTTTTAGCTAATCCTAAAAACCCCGCTTTATGCGGGGTTTGTTATTTATGTTGCAGTTATTAAAAAATTCAGTATAATGCGCAACTCGCAGGGGAATTAAACAATAATTACCTGTGTAATGTAAAAAATGGCCTGGTAGCTCAGTCGGTAGAGCAGAGGATTGAAAATCCTTGTGTCGGTGGTTCGATTCCGCCCCGGGCCACCAAATTTAGTGTGCGTAAGCATGCAAACTTAATCGGAATATTTCGGTTAATTAATTTAAGGCTTGCCGATATTGGTGAGCCTTTTTGTTTTGCGGTGTAAAAATATGATACAAGTTTCCCAGGAAATGCAAAGCAGTGCTGCAAGTCAGGAGAGTATCGTCAGCGAAGTGAAGCGTCGTCGTACTTTTGCGATTATTTCTCACCCTGATGCAGGTAAAACGACACTGACAGAAAAATTATTGCTGTTTGGTGGCGCTATTCAGATGGCGGGTACGGTGAAGGCGCGTAAAAGCGGTCGGCATGCCACCTCGGACTGGCTGGAAATTGAAAAGCAGCGTGGTATTTCTGTCGCGAGCTCAGTGATGCAATTTACCTTTGATGATTGTGTTATCAATCTGCTCGACACGCCGGGTCACCAGGACTTTTCTGAAGATACTTATCGTGTGCTTACCGCGGTTGATGCTGCCGTTATGGTGGTCGATGCCGCCAAGGGTGTGGAAGAGCAGACCATCAAGCTGCTTGAAGTGTGCCGGCTGCGTAATACGCCTATCATCACTTTTATTAACAAGATGGATCGTGAAGTGCGTGACCCGCTGGAGGTGCTTGATGAAATCGAGTCCGTCCTTAAAATTCATTGTGCACCTGTAACCTGGCCTATTGGTATGGGTAAGCGTTTTCAGGGTGTTTATCATTTGCTCAATGACCAGGTGCTGCGTTTTATTCCGGGTGAAGCAAAAGCCGGACAAGAAGTCGAAACATTGCAGGGCGCCGAGATTGATCAGTTGGCGCAACAGTGCCCGGCTGAGATGGAAACCATGCGCGAAGAGACGGAGCTGGTTCTGGGTGCAGGGTCTGCATTCGATTTGCAGGCATTTTTGCGCGGGCAACAATCACCGGTATTTTTTGGTTCTGGTGTGAATAATTTCGGTGTGCGTGAAATATTGCGCGCATTGGTTGATTGGGCGCCAAGTCCGCTACCGCGGGCGACTGACGTGCGTATGGTGCAGCCAACTGAAGCAGCATTCACGGGTTTTGTTTTCAAGATTCAGGCTAACATGGATCCTAATCATCGCGACCGTATCGCTTTTATGCGCGTGTGTTCGGGTCGATATACCTCTGGTATGAAGGTGAAGCATCGTCGTACAGGCAAAGATATGAAATTGGCTAACGCGGTTACTTTTATGGCCAATGAGCGTACCCGTATGGATGAGGCGTATGCAGGTGATATCATCGGTGTACATAATCATGGGCAGTTGCAGATAGGGGATGTATTAACCGAAGGCGAAGCGCTAACCTTTAAGGGAATTCCGTATTTCGCACCTGAATTGTTCAGTCGCGCCAGATTGCGTGACCCAATGAAAGCTAAACAATTGCAAAAAGGACTGCGGCAGTTGGGTGAAGAGGGCGCTGTGCAAGTTTTTGAGCCTTTGATAGATACCAGTAATCCGTTGATTGGGGCGGTCGGGCAGTTGCAATTCGAAGTTGTTGAGCATCGCCTTAAGTCAGAATATGGTGTGGATGCCGTGTTTGAGAGGGCCGGTATTCATACTGCGCGCTGGGTCACTTGCGTTGATGCAGCTCATCTGATTGAATTCGTCAAAGCGAATCAAACGCGGTTGGCGAAGGACGTTGATGGTAATTACGCCTATTTAGCTGATTCGGGTGTGAATTTACGTTTAGCCCAGGAGCGTTGGCCGAAAGTGCAATTTCATGCAACCCGTGAGCATGGTCAGCAACTGAGTAATTAGATTAGGTTCAATGTGCGCCACTGCATGATGCGGGGGCTGCATATTGCCCGTCATTGTTTTAACATGGCAAATGATCTTTGTTTTGAGTTGATAATTTTTCAGCTAAGTGTACGCTAAGATGATATTTTTTCTCAGGTGTTGAACCTTAAGTAAAAGATTGTACTCAAGTGTTACAATTCTCCCGTACCTAAAGGTGTTTTCTAATGACTGTCGTATTAAATTTCAAATCCCATATAGCTGAGTTGTTCGCACATGCGTTGAGTGTTGTATCTCCCGATCAACCAAGCACGACTGTTTTGATCGAGCGTCCAAAACAGGCTGCTCACGGCGATTATGCCTGTAATCTGGCGATGCAACTGGCTAAACCGCTGCGTAAATCACCTCGTGATATTGCGCAGGCGCTCATTGCGGCGTTACCAAAATCTGACGCGATTGAAAAAGTTGAAATTGCAGGTGCAGGCTTCATCAATATTTCCCTTACTAAAGCCGCCAAGCAGGCTGTTGTGTCTGCTGTTTTGCATGCGGGTGCAGGTTATGGGCATTTGCATGTGGGTGCGGGGCGTCGAGTGCAGGTCGAATTCGTTTCCGCTAACCCAACTGGCCCGCTTCATGTCGGTCATGGTCGGGGTGCGGCGGTGGGTGATTGTTTATGTAACGTGTTGCATGCTGCAGGTTGGAATGTGACGCGTGAGTTTTATTACAACGATGCGGGTGCACAGATTGAAAATTTGATGCGCTCGGTACAATTGCGCTGCAAAGGGATCACGCCGGATGATCCATCCTGGCCTGAGGCAGGCTATCGCGGGGATTACATCAATGATGTGGCGCGTGCTTATATGGCGTGTGAGACCGTGGAGGCAGATGATCAGCGTACCACCGGTACAGCGGATGTAGAGGATATGCTTGCGATTCGCCATTTTGCCGTGGCTTATTTACGTCGTGAGCAGGATCTGGATTTGCGGGCTTTTCAGGTAGAGTTTGATGTGTTTTCACTTGAGTCCGCGCTATACAGTGAGGGTAAGGTTGATGAGACTGTATCCAGATTGATTGCCAGCGGTCATACCTATGAGCAGGATGATGCTTTGTGGTTGCGTACTACCGATTTTGGCGACGACAAGGATAGGGTGATGCGTAAGTCGGATGGTGGCTATACTTATTTTGTGCCTGATGTGGCCTATCATATGGAAAAATGGCGTCGCGGATTTGTGCGAGTCATTAACGAACAAGGCGCCGATCATCATAGTACGATTACGCGCGTCAGAGCGGGTTTGCAAGCGTTGGATGTTGGCATCCCGAAAAATTGGCCGGATTATGTGTTGCACCAAATGGTGACCGTCCTTAAGAATGGCGAAGAAGTTAAAATTTCCAAGCGGGCGGGCAGTTATGTGACGTTGCGCGATTTGATCGATGAAGTCGGTTGCGATGCGACGCGTTATTTTTTGGCTGCGCGTCATCCTGATTCGCAGTTGGTGTTTGATATTGATCTTGCTAAATCTAAAAGCAATGATAATCCGGTTTATTACATACAGTATGCTCATGCACGTATCTCGACGGTGCTTAATACCTGGGGGGGGGAGCACCTCACTTTGTTGTATGCGGATATGCGCTTGTTAGATAGCGAATATGAGACGGCTTTGTTGCAACAGTTGATTGATTATCCACAGGTTATTGAACTTTCTGCGCAAGAGTTGGCGCCGCATTTGATTGCCTTTTACTTGAAGGAATTAGCCGCCGCATTTCACAGCTACTATAATGCGTCACGGTTTTTGGTTGAGGATGAGGCCATCAAGTGTGCGCGTCTGGCTTTGATTGCGGCAACGGCTCAAGTGATGCGTAACGGACTCTCGTTGTTAGGTGTTAGTGCGCCGGAAAAAATGTAAAGATGATTGCAGTCACTACTTATAATTGGAAATGAATAATGAGCAGACCCACAGTCAATAAAGCCGCAGGGCAGGGGAAAAAGAGCAGCTCAATGCTCATGGGTATTTTGATGGGCATGATAGTCGGGGTGGCGCTTGCTGCCGGATTGGCATGGTTCATTCTTAAATCGCCCACGCCTTTTGTCAATAAGGAGTCAGGAGGGAACTCGACAGTCGAGATACTCAAGCCTGATCTCGAAGTCATTCGCCCCGCACCATCGCAGCCCAAGGTTGAAATAGCGACATCAGGCGTGGAGGATGAAAAGCCACGTTTTGAATTTTACAAAGTTCTGACAGATAAGCCTGAAGCAACGGCTGATATTCAGGGTAAGTCGGGTGAAAAAATCAAGGCTGTAGAGAGCAAGCCGTCTGTTTCTGTTAAATATGTGCAAGCAGGCGCTTTTTCAAATCCAGCCGATGCGGAAACCCTTAAAGCTAATCTGGTAATGAAAGGGCTTGATGCAACGGTACAGGTGGTGACTATTCCTGATAAAGGTGTGATGCACCGCGTGCGTGTGGGGCCTTTTCAAACGGAGCAAGAGCTAAACAGTGCGCGTGGTACCTTAAAGTTGAATGGCTTAGATTACACACCCGTTCATTAAACTTTTTTACGTAAAATTTCGATAATTCCAGGAGATGAAATATGAAAAGCAACTTGAAGGTTTTTTTTGCAGCGGCAATATTCTTACTGTGCGGCAGTGCTTCAGCTGCGACGTTAGGGACGGATTACACTCAGCTTGCCTCGCCGCAACCTACCGCCAGCAAAAAAATAGAAGTGCTGGAATTTTTCTTTTATGAGTGTTCGCACTGCTTCCATTTGCATCCTGAATTGGCTAAATGGGAAAAGACACTGCCTGGCGATGTTGAGCTGGCTTATGTCCCTACTATTTTCCGTGATACAACCGAGCCATTGGCACGTACTTTTTTTGCCTTGGAGGGTATGGGTAAAATAAAGCAGTTAGACGATGCCATTTATCAGGCAATACATGTTAAACAGGCAAATTTTTATGATATGGACACAATAGCGACTTTTGTCGGCAGCAATGGCGTGGATAAGGCAAAGTTTACATCGGCATATAATTCCTTTACCGTAAACAGCCAGGTTGTTCGCGCCAAACAAATGATACGCAGCTATCAAATTGATGGTACACCCACCCTTATCGTAGATGGTAAGTACAAAATTACCGGACTAGAGCCTGTTAAAATGATTAGCGTACTTAACGATGTTATTGCTTTGGCTCGCAAGTCGCATGCTGTGAAGCCGCATTAATTTGCACGCCCAATTGAGTGTTGAAAATAGCGTTACAAGTACGGCTGTTCCATTGTCTTGTCTTCGTGTTGTTGTTACGGGTGCGTCTAGTGGCTTAGGCTTGGCGCTTGCTCGACATTATCTGCGGGGTGGCGCTATGGTTGCCGCGATAGCCCGTCGTAGTGACTTGCTTCAAAGTTTAGCCGCAGAATTTCCCGGTCAGGTATTTTGTTATGCGCTGGACGTGCGTGATGCGGTTGATGTTCGGTGTGCGGCAGAAGATTTCATCGCGCGCGTAGGCGTGCCGGATGTGGTTATTGCTAATGCGGGCGTTAGTGTGGGTACGCTCACCGAATATGTCGAAGATATTGATGCTTTTGAGCAGGTGATGGCTATCAATGTGTTGGGTATGGTTAAAACTTTTCAACCTTTTATTGCTGCAATGCGCAAAAATCGGCATGGCATATTAGTGGGGATTGCGAGTGTGGCAGGTTTTCGTGGCTTACCGGGAGCGGGTGCTTATTCATCTTCCAAAGCGGCGGCAATTACCTATTTGGAATCCTTGCGGGTTGAGTTGTCTGGTAGTGGGGTGGATGTCATTACACTCTGTCCAGGTTATATCAAGACAGCAATGACATCGATTAATCCATATCCTATGCCTTTTATTCTCAATGTAGAGGACGCGGCTGCCCGCATGGTACGCGCAATTGAGCGCAGGGTCGCTTACGCTGTCATTCCGTGGCAAATGAGTGTTGCGGGTGCCATTCTTAAAGTGCTGCCAAATAGTGTGTACGATCGTTTGTTTGCTCATGCACCCCATAAGCCACGAGGATTGCTGTAGAAACAGGCTCAATTTCTGACTGTAAAAAATACCTTTCTTTTTAAAATACCAGATTAAACATGATGACTATTGAAGAACGCGGACGACAAAATGCCGAACGAAAAAATGAACTGAATAAGATGAGATGGCTAGCCACAAGTCTGCTTGTAATATCAGGGAGTTTATATGTTTTGGGCAAGGTTTTTTCATTGGGCTATCTGGCGGCTTTTGCAGAAGCTGCGATGATAGGCGGACTGGCTGACTGGTTTGCTGTGGTAGCTTTATTTCGCCATCCTCTGGGGCTTCCGATTCCTCATACGGCTATTATTACGCGCAATAGACGCAGTCTTGCAGATAGTCTGGCTGAATTTGTGGTGGGGCAGTTTTTAAGCGCGGAGGTTATTGGTGAAAGGCTTAAACGCTATGATGCTGCACGTCATGTCTCGCAGTGGCTGGTCTTATCAGAAAACAGAAATCGTGTTACAGAATATTTAAGGCAAGGATTTATGTATGCTGTGCATGCGTTAGACGATAGACGTATCCATGATTTTTTGGTTGAAACTGCCCGAAATAAATTACAAAGCATCGATTTGTCCGGATTTATGGGGAGTGGGCTTGCAATGATCACTCAAGATCAGCGTCATTATAAAATATTGCATGGTGGATTGAATCGCTTTGCTGATTATGTTGAGAGCCCCGATAACAATGAAGTGATCATTGATTTTATTAAGGGTTGGAGCGACAACGCTTTTGTACAAAGTATGATAGAGCCGTTCGTTCCAACGATACGCAAAGCGGTGGTCAATAAGTTGCGTGCAGTTTCTGAAGATGAAAGTAATGGTTTGTATCTGGAGTTTAATCTGCAAATACAAAGCTATGTACAGCGTTTGCAGCAGGATGATCTGTTGCGTGACTGGGTGGATGCTCAAAAACAGGCATTACTGTCACGCCCTGAGTTTGCCTTGCAAATTGAATCGTTATGGGAGCAATTGCACAATTGGCTGGCGCATGATCTAACTCAACCCGAGTCAGTGATTTCAGAAAAAATTGAGGGCTTGGTTGGGCAGTTGGAGTGTCAGTTGTTGAGTAATGCGGCGCTCAGGTCGTGGATCAATGATCAAATTCAAACCGCGTTGATTCAAGCTGCGAATACCAATAAGAGTGTGGTGGGCGATTTGATACGTGAAGAGTTTGCGCGCTGGGACGACAAGGATTTGGTGAACAAGTTGGAATTGTATCTCGGGCGTGATCTGCAATACATTCGTATTAATGGCACGTTAGTGGGCGGGCTATTTGGCCTGTTAATTTATGTCGTCACACAGTGGGTATTAAGTGGTTTATAGCCTTGATGAAAAGTGCGACCGTAAGGTCGCACTTAAATAAAGTCCCCCGCTTGTGCCGTTGACTCAGCATCTCGAACCTAAAGGTTCAAGAGGGTCGCTTCTCTGCTGTATCAGGATCATCCGCCAAGGAATGTTCACAACAACAGCGTTCGAGTCGCAACCTGGTAAGTTACTTGGTTCAAAGAATATATGAGTCTATCGAACACAGCAGGGGGCAAATCGAGATTGTCGGGTGGTGTTAAAACAAAGCTACCTGTTCTGCTAACGCCTGATCAATTGATTCCTGCATGGCATTCATTCTACGCGTTAAGTCGGCAAGGTCAATTCCTTTTCCGACTTTCATTGCGAGTAGTTCATGAGCCATATTGAGCGCAGCCATGATGGCAATGCGTTCGACATTAAGAATTTTTCCGCTATCACGAATTTCAGTCATTTTTCGGTTCAGGTAATTCACCGAAGCCATTAAATCCTCACGCTCTTCTTTGCGACATGCGACTCGCAGGTCTCGATCGAGTATTTTTACATCCAGTGTTTGGCTGCTCATAGAAGTTCCCCGGATAAGGTTGGCAGCAAACTCTCAAGTCTTGTTTTTGCGGCGTCTATTTTATCATTGCATAAACGATTACTGGCCAAGGTGTGCGCCAATTCTTGTCGTAAGTGGAGATTTTCAGTGTGCAATTGACTGCTCAATTTAATAAGCTGTGCCAGTTTGCCTTCGAGTGTGCTTAGTTCGTTTTCCATGCGCTAATATAGTTTGTAATGTGCTGTAAAGTCAAATGTTAGCGCTCGGATGTGAAGGTTTTTTTAAAAATGTGCCGAACGTGTCATTCTGGTATGTTAAAGTGCGTGCAGTTTTGAGGTGCTTGGCTACTTTGTCGTCAAGTTAAACGGGAAACAGGTGCGTTGTCACAGGATGAAATCTGACAAGGTTCGCGTAGCGAATTTTCAGGATTTCGAGCCGTGAAACAAGGCCTGAGCTGCCCCCGCAACGGTAAGTGAGTGCGGATTTGCCATTACGCCACTGTGAGTTATCATGGGAAGGCGGCAAATCAAGACTTGCGAGCCCGGATACCGGCCACGAAACAATGTACGGAAGATGCTGCGGGAGGCGCGTCGGATAAGCTGCCGCATCGCGCCGATCTTGCAGCCATTCCGAAACGCCTTTTTCCGCATTCTCTGATTAATTGTATTCCAACGGGGTCGCTTGGAATTTACTCAGGAAATGTCATGAAACAAAAAACAATGATTCTTGCACTGTTCGGTGCAATCGCCTTCCCTCTGTTCGTTTATGCCGAAATCCCTGTTCTGGATGAAATCGTCGTGACAGGAACGCGTATGCCGCAGTCATTGAACAAAACTATCGCCGATACTACCGTGTTGAATGAGCAAGATATCCGCAAGTCGGGTGCCGCCGATGTGTCTAGATTGTTACGTTCGCTGGCGGGTGTTGAGGTGGCGCAAAGTGGCGGGCTGGGTACAACATCCGCTATCTATATGCGCGGCACCAATTCGAATCAAGTGCTGGTATTGCTTGATGGTGTGCGCATCAACTCCGCCACGACGGGTTCGACCGCGCTTGAACATATCATGCTCGATAGTATCGAGCGTATCGAAGTAGTGCGCGGTAATATCAGTAGCATGTACGGCTCGGAAGCCATTGGCGGCGTGATTCAGTTATTCACCAGGCAAGGTCGCGGCGTGCCAGCGTTCAGTGCCAGTGCAGGAGTGGGTAGTTACGCTACGCAGCGTGCTTCTGCGGGTTTTTCTGGTAATGTGAATGACACCTCATTCAGCACCCATGCCGGAACAGTGAAAACGGATGGCGTGTCGGCAAT
>CAIOSY010000017.1 GCA_903861075.1 uncultured Nitrosomonadales bacterium | reverse complement strand
TGGATTAACCTCTAAAACATAAACGATTTCACCCTGAATGGCGAACTGAACATTCATCAGACCGACCACATTTAGCGCACGCGCCATGGCAATGGTTTGACGACGCAGTTCATTTTGCATCGTATCCGAAAGGCTAAATGGAGGTAGCGAACAAGCTGAATCGCCCGAATGCACACCAGCTTCCTCAACGTGCTCCATGATGCCGCCAATAATAACATCCACACCATCGGATACAGAATCCACATCCACTTCAATCGCGTCATTTAAAAAGCGATCAAGCAAAATGGGCATACGTTCCGGATAGGTTTTGGACATGATTTCAGCATCGCGCATATAGCGTTCCAAATCAGCCTGCTCATGGATAATTTCCATCGCGCGCCCACCCAGGACATTGGACGGACGCATCACCAGCGGATAACCAATGGCAGCAGCACCAGCCAAACCTTCCGCTACCGTACTGGCAGTTCGATTAGGGGGTTGCTTCAAACCCAACTGCATCAACATTTGCTTAAAACGTTCGCGATCTTCTGCGCAATCGATCATGTCGGGTGTAGTACCGATGATAGGGACACCATTCTTTTCCAAACCTCGAGCCAGGCTCAAAGGCGTCTGACCACCATATTGCACAATTACGCCGATCGGTTTTTCAATCGCAACTACCTCTAATACATCCTCCAGGGTCAGCGGCTCAAAATAAAGGCGATCTGAAGTATCGTAATCAGTAGATACGGTTTCTGGATTGCAGTTAACCATAATGGTTTCATAACCATCTTCTCTCATTGCCAGTGCTGCATGCACACAGCAATAATCGAACTCGATCCCTTGCCCAATCCGATTCGGCCCTCCACCCAACACCATGATTTTTTTGTTATTTGTCGGTAGTGACTCGCATTCCTCTTCATAAGTGGAATACATATAGGCTGTATCAGTGGAAAATTCAGCGGCACACGTATCCACCCGCTTGTAAACCGGACGCACACCCAAGGCATGACGATGAGCCCGCATCACTTCCGTCTCGGCATTCAACAAATGCGCTATACGCGCATCTGCAAACCCACTCCGTTTAAGGGTACGCATTTCCTGCTCATCAATACTTTCAATTGTCCGGCCTGCCAGGGTATTTTCCTGACGTATCAAATCTGCGATCTGCACAAGGAACCAGCGATCTATTTTACTGATATCGAAAATTTCTTCTATGCTCAAACCCATACGCATCGCATCCGAGACAGCCCAAATGCGTTCAGGCCCGGGATTACGCAACTCAGCCCTGACGGCATCTAAATCATCAAATTTCGTATCGAGTCCGTTGACCCCGACTTCTAAGCCGCGCAGCGCTTTTTGAAACGACTCCTGAAAAGTGCGACCAATCGCCATCACCTCACCCACCGATTTCATCTGCGTGGTCAGTCTATCATTTGCTTGTGGAAATTTTTCAAAAGCAAAACGCGGAATTTTGGTCACGACATAATCAATCGTGGGCTCGAATGAAGCGGGGGTTGCCCCACCTGTAATATCATTTTGCAGCTCGTCAAGCGTAAAACCGACTGCCAACTTGGCCGCTATTTTTGCAATTGGAAATCCTGTCGCCTTCGATGCCAAGGCCGAGGAACGCGATACACGCGGATTCATCTCTATCACTACCATACGCCCGTCATCCGGATTTATAGAGAACTGCACGTTCGAGCCACCCGTTTCCACACCGATTTCTCTCAATACAGCCAAAGAGGCATCACGCATGATTTGAAACTCTTTATCCGTCAAAGTCTGTGCAGGCGCAACGGTAATTGAATCACCGGTATGCACGCCCATAGGATCCAGATTTTCAATCGAGCAGATAATAATGCAATTATCATTACGATCTCGTACGACTTCCATCTCATACTCTTTCCAGCCCAGCAGCGATTCCTCGATCAGCAACTCACTGGTTGGCGAAGCTTCCAAACCCCGTTCACAAATCTCGACAAACTCCTCGCGATTATATGCAATACCCCCACCGCTACCGCCCATCGTAAAGGACGGACGAATCACAGTCGGAAAGCCCATCACCTGTTGTACCTGCAGCGCCTCTTCCATACTATGTGCAATCGCTGAACGCGCTGATGCCAGACCAATTCTCGTCATTGCCTGCTTGAACTTCTCGCGATCTTCAGCCATATCAATCGCCACTTGAGAGGCTCCTATCATCTCAACGCTGTATTTTTCCAGCACACCATGATGTGCCAGATCAAGCGCACAATTGAGTGCGGTTTGACCGCCCATGGTCGGCAAAATTGCATCAGGACGCTCTTTTGCAATGATCTTTTCAACAATCTGCCAGGTAATGGGTTCGATATAAGTCGCATCCGCCATATTGGGATCCGTCATGATCGTAGCGGGATTTGAATTAACCAATATGACGCGATAGCCTTCTTCGCGCAGCGCTTTACAGGCCTGTGCACCGGAATAATCGAATTCACAAGCCTGGCCGATAACAATCGGACCGGCACCAATAATAAGTATGGATTTTAGATCAGTACGTTTTGGCATTTTTTTACAGGAAGGGGAAAGGAAAAAGGAGTAAGGGTTCAGGTTGCGGGATTCCCCTCACCCTTCGCCCATCGCCCTTCTCCGCATTCCCTCTTACTTCCTCTTCTCCATCATTGCAACAAATTTATCGAACAGGCCATCCACATCATGCGGACCAGGACTCGCTTCCGGATGCCCCTGAAAACAAAAAGCAGGTTTATCTGTTAATTCAAAGCCTTGCAAAGTACCATCAAACAAAGAAACATGGGTCACACGCGCATTCTCGGGCAAGGTTGCGGCATCCACGGCAAAACCATGATTTTGACTGGTAATCATCACGTGTTTTGTCAGCAAATCCTGAACAGGATGATTCGCACCTCGATGACCAAACTTCATTTTGAGCGTCTGTGCCCCAATCGCAAGACCTAAAATCTGGTGCCCCAGACAAATACCGAACAAAGGAATATTTGCCGCTAAAATCTGCTGCGTGGCAGAAATTGCATAGTCACAAGGTTCAGGATCTCCAGGCCCATTGGACAAGAACACCCCATCCGGGCGCATAGCTAAAACATCCGCAACCGGTGTTTTAGCCGGCACAACCGTTATTTTGCAGCCACGCTCAGCCAGCATACGCAAAATATTGCGTTTTACACCAAAGTCATAAGCGACCACATGGAAAGTCGGGGGCGAAACCGCTGCTCCGTGTTTAACGCGTCCCTCAATTCTTGACCCTGCCTCTTGCCCGTGAACCGCATCAAGATGCCACACACCCTCAGTCCATTCATAAGGCGATTCACAAGTAACAACTTGTGCCAAATCCATACCGGACAATCCTGCAAACTCGCGTGCTGCAGTCAGGGCGGCAACTTCATCAGAACCTGAAGCAATACAGCCGCTTTGCGCCCCTTTTTCACGCAAAATACGCGTAAGACGACGCGTATCTATCCCCGATATCGCCACCACGTTATTTGCTTTCAGGTATTCAGGTAAGGATTGCGTGTTGCGCCAGTTACTGACCGTCAATGATAAATCACGTATAACCAGACCGCTGGCAAACACCTGAGAAGATTCTACATCCGTCTCATTTACGCCAACATTGCCGATATGCGGACAGGTTAACGTAACAATTTGACGGCAATAAGAAGGATCAGTGAGTATTTCCTGGTAGCCAGTCATCGAGGTATTAAACACAACTTCACCTACACTGCTACCGAATGCACCGATAGAAACACCGCGAAACACCGTCCCATCGGCTAGCACTAGAATGGCAGGATTCGTTTGCGTCATCAGACACCCCCAAGATAGACATAAAGAAGCGGGACGAACCATAAGTTCACCCCGCATAAGATTACTGGCGATTATAGCTGATTAGACGATGCGCATCAAACGCAAGTGACATTTACAAAGCCACATATTTTAAAATCGCCCGAAAATCCCGCTCTAAACTACCCGCGCTCTCATTAGTCACGGCATTTTACCGTCTTAGCACACAGAAAATATGCAAGATAAAATATAACAAAGCGAGTTTAGCTCTTGAATCTATAAAATACGTCCCCATCTAACTGCCAGTACAAATCACGGAGAACACTGATGGAACAAAACAATCCCCAAACAGATCAACAAGATACAAGCACCACCCCCATCGAAGAGACTTCTACTCCTACCATTGAAATTATGCCCAACCCAGATGCTTTACTGCAAGCAGCCGAGCTGAAAGCACAAGAACATTATGACGCCTGGATGTATGCAAAGGCTGAGAGCGAAAACATTCGCCGCCGTGCAGCCGAAGATGTCAACAAAGCACAAAAGTTTGCCGTCGAGCGTTTTTCAAATGAAGTTCTTGCAGTAAAAGACAGTCTGGAAGCCGGACTTGCCGTCGAAACAGCCAGCGTTGAAAGCTTCAAAAGCGGCATGGAACTGACACTCAAGCAGCTCACTAGCGTATTTGAAAAATTCAATATCATCGAAATCAATCCGGTGGGCGAAAAACTGGACCCGCACAAGCATCAAGCAATCAGCATGGTACCTAGCGAACTGGCTGCAAATACAGTTGTCAGCGTCATGCAAAAAGGCTACACACTGAATGATCGCGTCCTTCGTCCAGCACTGGTGCTGGTATCACAAGGGCAGTAAAGACAGGGAAGTGTGAAGAGCTTAACCCTCACTGGTTTATTCAGAGAGCGCGTTTTTGTCTTCTCCCCTCCTAATTCTTAGCATTGAACACTTGAAATATAAAATACCCGCCCCATCTTAGGCGGCATCGTAATTAACAACTTTGAAAGGTATATGCATCATGGGAAAAATTATTGGTATTGATCTGGGTACAACAAACTCTTGCGTCGCTGTCATGGAAAATGGCAAGACCAAAGTAATCGAAAATGCCGAGGGTACGCGCACCACCCCTTCTATCATCGCCTATATGGAAGATGGCGAAGTACTGGTAGGTGCTGCGGCCAAACGCCAGGCGGTCACCAACCCTAAAAATACGCTGTACGGCGTCAAGCGCCTTATCGGCCGTCGCTTCGACGAAAAGATGGTACAAAAAGACATCGACATGGTGCCGTTCACCATCGTTAAAGCCAAGAATGGCGATGCATGGATCAAAGTTCGCGACAAGGAATTTTCTGCACCTGAAATTTCTGCGCAAATTCTGATGAAAATGAAGAAGACTGCCGAAGACTATCTGGGCGAGTCTGTTACTGAAGCCGTTATCACCGTTCCTGCATACTTCAATGACGCACAACGTCAGGCCACCAAGGATGCCGGCCGTATCGCGGGTCTGGATGTTAAACGCATCATTAACGAGCCTACCGCTGCCGCATTGGCATTCGGTATGGACAAACAAGAAGGTGATCGTAAAATTGCAGTATATGACCTGGGTGGTGGTACCTTCGATATTTCCATCATCGACATCGCTGAAATTGATGGCGAACACCAGTTTGAAGTCATGTCTACGAATGGCGATACATTTCTGGGCGGTGAAGACTTCGACATGCGCGTCATCGAATTCCTGGTTGAAGAGTTCAAAAAGGAATCCGGCATTGATCTGAAGAAAGACATGCTGGCACTGCAACGCCTGAAAGATGCCGCAGAAAAAGCAAAGATTGAATTGTCATCGGCACAACAAACTGAAGTTAATCTGCCTTACATCACGGCTGATGCAACCGGCCCCAAGCATTTGGCTGTAAAAATTACCCGTGCAAAACTGGAAAGCATCGTTGAAGACCTGGTTGCACGCACCATTGAGCCTTGCAAAATTGCAATGAAAGATGCCGGCCTCTCCATTTCCGACATTGCTGACGTCATCCTGGTTGGCGGTCAAACCCGCATGCCTATGGTTCAGAAGAAAGTTGAAGAATTCTTCGGTCGCGAGCCACGTAAGGACGTGAATCCGGATGAAGCAGTTGCTGTTGGTGCCTGTATTCAAGGTGGCGTATTGCAAGGCGAAGTAAAAGACGTATTGCTGCTGGACGTAACGCCATTGTCCCTGGGTATTGAAACCATGGGCGGCGTGATGACCAAACTGATCAAAAAGAACACCACGATTCCAACCAAGGCTTCGCAAGTATTCTCCACTGCTGACGAAAATCAATCTGCAGTGACGATTCATGTACTGCAAGGTGAGCGCGAAATTGCCTCTGGTAACAAGAGTCTGGGTCAGTTTAATTTGTCAGATATTCCACCTGCACCACGCGGCGTACCTCAGATCGAAGTGACGTTCAACATCGATGCTAACGGTATCTTACACGTTATGGCAAAGGACAAAGCGACCAACAAGGAAGCCAACATCACCATCAAGGCCAGCTCCGGTTTGTCAGAAGCTGAGATCGAAAGCATGGTTCGCGATGCGGAAGCGCATGCAGAGGATGATAAAAAGGCATTGGAATTGGTAACGGCACGCAATCAATTAGACGCCCTGATACACTCGACGACGAAATCGCTGAAAGAGTACGGTGAACAACTGACAGCAGACGAAAAATCGGCCATCGAAGTTGCGGTTAAAGCAGCAGAAGAAGTCGTAAAAAGCGATGACAAGGATGCTATCGAAGCTAAAACAGAAGCGCTTTCAACCGCTGCGCAAAAACTCAGCGAAAAAATGTATGCTGCTGAACAAGCCAAGTCTCAAGGTGCAGATGCCGGTGCAAGCGCCGCTCACGAAGCCAAAAAAGACGAAGGCGACGTTGTGGATGCAGAATTCACTGAAGTAAAAGACAAGAAGTAAAACGGGAAGCGTTAAGGGGGAAGGGATAAGGGTGTAAAGCGCGCTCACCGAAACTTGAAAGCTTGGCAGCAAGCAATAAAGTTGGTGACTGCGGTTTACACCGCAACGTCCTCCTTTTCCCGCACAAGAAAAATTCGGATTATCCAGCCAACATTGCAGAAGATTTTGCTCGCAATGAAAGACGTGAACTACTGCATTTTTTGAGCATTTCAGCTGGTTCTCTTTCCGAACTGGATACTTTGATTGAACTTGCCGCAAGATTGGGCTACCTGAATAACACAGAGGAGCTGAACGGAAAAGTGGATGAAGTTTCAGGATTGTTAATGGGGTTATCGGCATCCATCAAAGCCGCACTAACCCCTACCCCTTCCCTCTTCCCCCTTCTCCCTTCCCATTATTAAAATGAGTAAAAAAGACTATTACGAAACCCTGGGCATCAATCGCGATGCTTCGGACGATGAGATTAAAAAGGCTTACCGAAAACTGGCAATGAAGTACCACCCCGACCGCAATCCGGACAATCCGAATGCGGAGGAACATTTCAAAGATGCCAAGGAGGCCTACGAAACTTTGTCTGATGGACAAAAACGTGCTGCTTACGATCAATACGGTCATTCCGCATTTGATTCTGGCGGCGGTGGAAATCCATTCGGCGCTGGCGCACAAGGATTTGATTTCTCGGATGTTTTTGGCGATATTTTCGGCGGTGGCCGAGGTGGTAATGGGCGCAGCAATGTACAACGCGGTGCTGACTTACGCTACAACCTGGAAATAACGCTGGAGCAGGCTGCGCGCGGAACCGAAACTCAGATACGTGTACCGACCATGGAAGAATGCGATACCTGCCATGGCTCAGGTGCAAAACCGGGCACCACACCTGTCACCTGCACCACCTGTGGCGGGCATGGCCAAGTACGTATGCAACAAGGGTTTTTCTCCATACAACAGACCTGCCCTCGCTGTCATGGCAACGGCAAAATGATTGCTTCGCCTTGTAAACCTTGCAGCGGTAGCGGACGCATCAAGCAACACAAAACCTTGTCGGTAAAAATCCCGTCGGGGGTAGATAACGATGATCGTATTCGCTTGTCCGGCGAAGGTGAACATGGTGTAAATGGCGGCCCCAAAGGGGATCTGTATGTCGTCATTCAAGTCAAAGCGCATGCGGTATTTCAACGTGACCATAATGATTTACATTGCGAAATGCCGATCAGCTTTAGCACCGCCGCCCTGGGAGGGGAAATCGAAATTCCGACCCTGGATGGCAAAGCAAGCATCAAGATTCCTGCCGAGAGTCAAAGCGGCAAGATTTTCCGCCTGCGCGGCAAGGGAATCAAGGGGGT
>CAIOSY010000016.1 GCA_903861075.1 uncultured Nitrosomonadales bacterium | reverse complement strand
TTTGGTGGTGATAGGTGGATTTGAACCACCGACCTCAGCGTTATGAGTGCTGCGCTCTAACCACCTGAGCTATATCACCAATGTGGACAGCATTATCCGGATTTCAGACATGCCTGTCAATCAAAATTCTCGGTTTTTACAAGGAAGGCGTCACGGGTACGCCGGACACCGGCACAAAAGGAACAATGATTATTTTTTTATCATTTAACGCGGGCGGATTTTGATCCGGTTGCAATTTTTTTACGCCATTCAATGCGATGACCGAAAAAAAAATTACATTTATTGCGACTAGAATCCAGAAAAATATTTTCATACTTCAACCTCCTGTGCGATACATAACAATCCGTTCAGAACCAGATTATCCATCATTTCCACAGGATAAGTTATATGAGGAAACAGACTGGATGCAGCCCCGCCGCCCAGTATTACGGGCGCATCAGGCACAGCCAGCACAGCATATTGACGCTGTACTGCACCTAAGGTCGCCTGCAATGCACCACTTAAGATTGCATCCGCAGTATTCAATGGTAAATTAACATATTTCCCGACCAAGACCGACAGTTTCGCTGTCGACTCAAACAAACTACGCTGCATCAATTCAATTCCCGGTAAAATAAGCCCACCCAGAAATTCCCCCTGATCAGACAGCGCATCTATCGTGGTCGCTGTACCACTACAAACGACCAGACAGGCACAAGCGCGTTGTTGCCTTGCTGCGATAAGCGCGGCCCAACGATCAGCACCCAATTGTGCAGGCTGCGTATAACGGTTCGTCACACCACATTGCAAAGTCCGGGCTGTAATAAAGCGCGGCAACAAATTCAGCCTGGCACATGCAGTCCGTATATGCTGCGCCACCACCTCTCCTGCGACATTACTGACCCAAACCTGTTTCACATCGTGATAGTTAACCAAAAAGCGATGCAGTTCGCCCGCTTGATTGCTGGGTATTACATCTACCGACAGCCAGTTTCCTGAGTCCACCAGTGCAAATTTAATATTGGTGTTACCCGCATCAATCAACACTCTAATCACGAAGCCCCCCCCAACTCACCCGAATTATAGTGGGACAGGCCCGAGTCAGTTTTCAAACACAACTCACCTCTATCACTTACCCCCACAGCCACCCCGGCAATCACAGCACCATCGGGCATCGTTAATTGCACAGCCAGGTTTTGTTGAGCATGGTATTGCAGCCACTCTGCGCGTAGCCCGGAAAATCCGTTAAGTGAGAACACATCCAACACCGCCGCCAGTTCCTGTAACAAAACGCCCAATAGCTTATTGCGTGTAGGTGGATCGACACAGACCTGATCCAAGGCTGTTGCCGGTTGATCAATGATCCGGGCTACATTCAAGGGCAAGGTGCAATTAATACCAATCCCGATTACCACGCTACTGGGACCATACATATCACCCTGAGCCTCAATCAACACGCCGGCCAATTTTCCCTGTCCCGTCAAGACATCATTGGGCCATTTAAGTCCGATATCCGAAACCCCCAAACGAGATAGCGCACGTACAATCGCCACACCCACCGCCAAACTCAAACCCGATAGCGCATTCAAACCGCAATCAAAGCGCCACAATAAGGAAAAAGTGAGTGCATTGCCCAATCCAGAATGCCACGTACGACCAATACGTCCCCGCCCTGCAGTCTGTAATTCAACAGCTAGAACATAACCACTTTGAGCCCCTTGACTGGCGCGACGTAATAATTCCGTATTGCTTGAAGTCGCTTGCTGCAAAATCTCGAGTTGAAAACGACCCGTTGCAAGTCCAAAATTACGATTAATTTCAAGCAAATCGAAGCTGCACCAGGGTTGCGCAAGACGATAACCTCGACCCCGTACCCGTTGCAAGATTATCCCCTGATCAATCACCTCTGCCAGTGCATTAAAAATCGTACCGCGTGACACACCCAAAACCTGTCCCAGCGCCTCACCCGAATGAAATTTACCGTCAGCCAACAGGCGCAGCAACTGCCAGGCACGAGAATTCATCGGCTAATTTACCGTTTGCAATTGTTAGCCAGTAAAAAATCAGACGTTAAAAAGGAAATTCAATACATCTCCATCATGAACAATGTATTCCTTCCCCTCGACGCGCATTTTCCCTTTTTCCTTGGCGCCGGATTCACCACCGCACGCGATAAAATCGGCATAGGAAATTGTCTGGGCACGGATGAAACCGCGCTCAAAATCAGTGTGTATAACACCCGCAGCCTGAGGTGCCGTATCCCCTTTATGTATCGTCCAGGCACGAACTTCTTTGACCCCTGCGGTAAAATAAGTTTGCAGACCTAAAAGCGCGTAGCCGGTGCGTATCAGCTTATCCAAACCGGGTTCAGCCAAGCCCAGATCAGCCAGAAATTCCAGTTTATCCGCATCATCCAGATCAGCCAGTTCCGCTTCAATCTTGGCACACAGCACCACAACCGGCGCCCCTTCTTTCGCCGCATGTTCGCGTAAACGATCCAAGTGCGGATTATTCTCAAAACCATCTTCCATTACATTGCCGACATACATGGCGGGTTTGATCGTTAACAAGCACAGTGGTTTAACTAAGTCTTTTTCGTCATCAGACAAACCGAAAGTACGAGCAGGATTTCCTTGATTCAGATGAGGCAATAATTTTTCAAGTATCGCAACTAATTTTTGCGCATCCTTGTCGCCCGATTTGGCTTTTTTGCCATCGCGATGTAAGGTACGTTCCACAACAGACATATCAGCGAGCGCCAACTCGGTGATGATCACCTCAATATCAGACAAAGGATCGACACGACCCGCAACGTGAACCACGTTTTCATCTTCAAAACAACGCACCACATTGACGATGGCATCAGTTTCACGAATATTCGCTAAAAACTGGTTGCCTAAACCCTCGCCCTTGGAAGCGCCGGCCACCAGACCTGCAATATCAACAAATTCGACTATCGCCGGTTGCATACGTTGAGGCTTAACGATTTTCGCCAATTCAGCCATACGTGGATCGGGGACTTCGACTATACCCACGTTAGGCTCTATCGTACAAAAGGGATAATTTTCGGCTGCGATTCCCGCTTTGGTTAGCGCGTTAAAAAGAGTCGACTTACCAACATTGGGGAGGCCTACGATACCGCATTTCAAACTCATATTATTTCCTTGATAAATGATAATCGCGCCGCCCTAATCTGCCGTCAGAAAACGCCCGCAGACAATCTTGCACGAAGCAATCGGGCATTATAACACCCGCAGTTGGCCTATCCTAAATAGCTTAAGCAGTTTGTACTACTCAGCCGGGTAAAAATCTACATAGGCCTAATGGCCTAGGCTATCAGGCCTATTGCGCAACAACCTTAAAGCTGAAAGACTGTGAACTTATTGGAGGTAATCAGATCATGCTCGAATACCCATTGCTCTATTTATTACTTAGCGTAACGACGGGACATCCCTCCAGCCCTGCACCTGACCTTTCCTCCCTCCCTCCGCTCAGCACCAAAAAACGTCATGGAATCAGTGCACTGCGTCACCGCACCAAACATTGAAAACCGAAACAAAGCCGGAACCAAACCGAAATTAAACTTAAAAACAGGGAGTTGTCATGCAAATTGACTTTCATCACACGACCACCTACATCGTTGCACGTGATGCCGGTTTTAACCATCAGGATGCAGAGATTATTGCTTATGCCTCGCAATACGTCGATGACGCCACCCTCGCAGGGCCAATTCATTTTGACAATGGCGCAGCCTACAACCGCATCAATTCAGCACACAATATGATTGATTTACGCAATGAAAATGAGATTGCCAATCACAACGTTTGGATACCTTTCCATTTTCTACCCGGCAACGGCAATATGCAGGCAGATCAAAATCCACTGGGTAGCTTTATCAACAAGATTATCTGCACACCGGACAGCCCTGTGGCACAAGAAATGCTGAGCGATACAATTTTAGAGCAACATCGCAATTATGGTTTACACCGACTCGGAATATCGCTGCATGTGTATGCAGATACCTGGGCACATCAAGGTTTTGCAGGGGTTCAACATCTGATAAACGAAGTCGAGCACGCCCAGGAAACTGACAATTACGGTATTTTTACCCCCCTTGTTGGACAGCTATTACGTAATTTATTAGATGATACAATTCCACCCTTAGGTCATGCACGAGCACAAATCTTTCCGGATATGCCCTTCCTGAACTGGCAATATAAAAATGGAAGTGGTGACTTAATCACACGGAATAATCCCGTGGATTTCCTCGCTGCCTGCGATAAAATGTGCTTCTGGATGAGGCGCTATTTATTAAAAAACCCTCATGCTGACGTAACCGGTCTGAGCAATGAGACGCGAAAACAAATTAAGCAGATGTTTTCCCAGACATTATTTGAGCGCGGTGAAGATAGGCATCAAACATGGTTAGCTGCGATACGCACAGGATTTTTCACCCAGTTTGGCAGTTTATCTATCAAGGATTATGCAACGCGGGGGGCTCAGTCATGGAAATATGCCGCATTAGGTAGCAGCGAGGATCAGGCCGAATACCATTACCAAACGACATTTCTGACCAGCAACTGGAAGCTTTTTCACGATGCACTCCAAGCACATCGCTTTAACGTGATTTACAATATTTTACCCAAATATGGTATCTGTGCGGCCTAAAAAATATCACTCCGGATACCGATATATTCAAGGATGCTGTCAATTTTTCAATGCCGTATACTATCGATCAGGCAAATGAAAATTGTCTAGGCACATAAGATCTAACCCGGCTTGCCGTCAAAAAATTACTCATTAAATATCACTCAGCCACCCATGAAAAATCTCCCTCAGCACTTAGCCACTTTGTCTGTTACCGCCTGGGTCGGCAGCTTATGGGCTATCGGATATCTGGCAGTACCCGTCCTATTTCACACTCAAGATGACCGACACCTTGCAGGTATGATGGCAGGAAAACTATTTGTTACCTCTGGCTATCTTGCCTTGTTCTGCGGGATTTATTTACTGGGCTATCATACATTTAAGTCAGGAATTTTGGCATTTCGTCAGAGACAATTTCAGATCATTAGCGGTATGTTACTGATTGCGCTATTCCTACAGTTCGGAATCAATCCATTGATGAATGATTTAAAAACACTCGTCCTACCTTTCGATATCATGGACAGCGCCTACGCAGGCCAATTTAAAATCCTGCATGGCATTTCAAGCATAGCCTATCTGACAGAAAGCTTATTGGGGATATTACTGGTCATACAAAATCGCCAATAAATCAAAGTTAAACCATCAGGCGTCCGCTGCAACGGCGTGCAGGCCTTTGCACTACACTCAAGCAGGTCGGTTGTTAAAACCGCAGCCAATAAAAAAGCCCCACCGTTTCCGGAGGGGCATTTTTATTTATAAGGCGTCTGACGATGACCTACTTTCGCATGGGTAATCCACACTATCATTGGCGCGGAGTCGTTTCAC
>CAIOSY010000015.1 GCA_903861075.1 uncultured Nitrosomonadales bacterium | reverse complement strand
GGGTTTATAACCCCGTTACTCACGTTTGCAGGTTATCGAGCATCCAAACGTTTCGGTCGGGGTTGCAAACCCCGACCGGCATTGGCATTCAAAGGTTTCAGTCGGGGTTGCAAACCCCGACCGGCATTAGTCGGGGCTGCAAACCCAGGCCGGAACAAGAAATCCTTCGCCGTAGTCCGTAGCTCACTCGTTCATGCAAGGATATCCCTGGCTCAACGGACATACTCACAGTCTCTTGCGAGGAAATCCTTCGCCGTAGTCAGGATCACACACGTTCATGCAAGGAAATCCTTGGCTGAACGGATAGGCTTACCGTCTCTTGCGAGGAAATCCTTCGCCGTAGTCAGGATCACGCGCGTTCATACAAGGATATCCCTGGCTGAACGGATAGACTTACCGTCTCTTGCGAGGAAGTCCTTCGCCCTAGTCAGTATCTCACTACACGGTATAAGGAAATCCTGAGTACACCTGAAATGCGTACCAGCCCGTATTGGGATGTCCTTAGCAGAGCTCACTTACTCACTGCGGCGTGTAAGGATATCCCTAAACCGTCTAAGAATCATACTCCTAGTGCAACGGAGCTCCACTAACTTAAGGGTAGTGTAGTCGCAGCGCCTACTTTTTCACCAGAGATAGGTGAATACTTACATAAAATACCCTCTTCAGGGTATTTTATGTAAGTATCTTTACCTTTATCATGGTCTTCACAGAGCCAGCCAGATTGCAGCGCGCTATGCCGTAGATGGTAACGTCTTGGGCAACTGAAAGTTCTTGTTAATCAAGATTTTGATTGTCGTTTGTCATTAAATCCTTAAAGGAAAAGCACTATGGCTATTATCAAAAAATCCACTCCCCCTGCAAAGGCCGTATTACAGCCTGAAGACAACAAAGCTATGGACGACAGTAGCAAGTTTATTGATACCACTCGCGAAGCAGAGGCTAAACGCAAGAAGGCTCGCATCCTGACTAAACAACAACAGGCGGCAAAGCGCATCGCTGCGGCAACCACGGTGCTGGCCTCGGGTATTTATCAAGCCGCCTCTGCCTCTGAACAACTAAAACGTGCCTCAGACCAAATTGCTTGTGGAGCGCTTGCTGCCGCTAGCGCCGTCGAGGAATCTTTGGCCTCTTTTAATCTGGTCGGTACCGCCATCGCCTTGCAGTTGAAAAACGCCGATATCAGTCAGGTAAAAGGCGAGGCGGCACAAATACTGGTCGCTAAGACCGCCGTCGAAGTTGCAAACTTGGTAAGTAATGTCAGTGTGGCCTCACAGCGTCAAGCCAATACCGTTGAAATGGTTATCGAACTGGAAAAACAGGCGGCTAATATTGGCGGTATCGTTAAGACAATTGCAGGGATTGCTGACCAGACTAACTTGTTAGCACTGAATGCAGCGATTGAAGCGGCACGGGCTGGCGAGCATGGCAAGGGCTTTGCGGTGGTTGCGGATGAGGTACGCGCGTTGGCTGAAGCCTCTGAAAAAAGCGCACAACAGATTCAAGATCTAGTCGGACAAATCCAGCAAGATGTGCAAATCATTGCCGAAGGCATTAATGCCTCATCGAAAACCATCGAAGGCGAAATCGAAAATGGCAAGACCATCACTACTCGATTGGAACAGATTCGTGTTGATGCCATTGATATTGTGGCTGGTATTAGGGACATTGCCGCCGGCGCATCGCAGTCTAATATTGCTACTCAACAGGCATTAAGAGGCAATGAAGCCATAGCGACCGCTGCAGAACAGCAATCGTCAGCAGCCAATGATGCGGCCAAAGTGGTGACTGAGCAGTCGCGTGCCTTGGCTGAATCTGAGCAGGCAGCGCAAATTTTGTCGGAACTGGCGGAAGATCTTAAAAATTCCACCGATGTGGCAAAAAGTGCTGAAGATGTGGCATTTACCGCCGAACAACTGTCTTCCGGCGTGAGAGCTATCAATCGTTCAGGTAGTCAGTTAATGGTTTTGATTGAAAATATTCGCAAAAGCGCCCAAATCCAAGCCGCCGCTACCGAAGTCGCGTCTTCGGCCATTAACAATATAGAAAAGGCGCTGGATATGGCACAAACGCTGGCGACGGTGGGGGGTGAAAAGGTCGGGGCCATCAAAAGTTTATTGAATGATAATAAAACTGGGCTTGATGCCCTGATTACCGGTATTTCCACGTCGGCAGATGCGACCCAAGTTAGTATCAAGCAAATCAAAAATCTGGAGTTGGTCTCTAGGCGCATAGACAAAATCGTTGATGCGATTGCTACCGTGTCGATACAAACTAATATGTTGGCTGTTAATGGCTCTATTGAAGCGGCGCGTGCCGGTGAATTTGGTAAGGGTTTTGTGGTCGTGGCTACCGATATTCGCAGCCTAGCCCATGATTCGGCGGAGAATGCCGATCGAATTAAAGATCTAGTCAAAGAGGTGCAAGATCAAATTGATGTGGTCGGTAGGGACTTGGAACAAATTAGGATTTCAGCGCAGGTAGAGGTAGAAAAAGCCAAGGCCATTACTGAAAATCTGGTTTTAATAGAATCTGACATTGTTATCGTAGAAGCCGGTACCAGTGAAATTCTGACCGCGTCTAATGATATTGCCGGCGCGATCGGCCAAGTAAAAATCGGTGTGGAACAAATTTCTAAGGCTGCGCAGCAAGCAGAAAAAGCCGCCGCCGAAGCCGCAGAAGCGGCCACCCAGCAATCACAAAGTGCGATGGAACTGGCTTTTGCCATCGAAGAAATCGCAACGCTTGCCGATGAACTGCAAAGTGCTTAAGTTGATTATAGGAGAGTGTCATGACCACTGAAACATTGGCAGCACTAGAGCATAAAGCTGTTATCGAAGCCGCCACTATCTGCCAGTTAGTCACTTTTTTTGTCGATGATGAGGTCTTTGCTGTTGATATGGGCGTGGTGCAGGAAATTATCCGAATGCCTAGCGTGGTACGGGTGCCGTTGGCAGCGCCTGCATTAGAGGGTCTGGCCAACCTGCGCGGCAAGGTGTTACCGATGGTTTCCTTGAGGCGCATGTTGGGCTTTAAAGCCCGTGCTTATAACGAAGCGACCCGTGCCGTGGTTATTGACTTAGGGCAGTCCATAGGCTTTGTGGTTGATCGTGTCGCCAGTGTGCTCAGTGTCGACTCGTCAAAAATAGCAGCGGTGGATGAGACGCTGCGCAGCACTATAAATAGCCAATGGCTGTCTGGGCAGCTAAAAAACATGGGCGGCCATAAGATAATTATGGTGCTGGACTTTGAAAAACTGATTGCCAGCGAATTTAGCCAGCTCTCGCAAGCCATCAGCCATGCCCCTTTAGTGAACAGCAGTGACCTGCAAGAAGTGGACGAACCCCTGCCTAGTGATGAACGGCAACTGGTCTGCTTTGTGGTGGCGGGACAAGAATACGCGATTGTTATTGATGATGTAGAAGAAATCGTGCCGATACCCGCGCATATTGTTCATGTGCCGCACTCACAAGCGCATGTGTTGGGTATGATGACGCTTAGAAATCGTTTACTGCCCTTAGTGAGCCTGCGTCGTATGTTTGATCTGCCCCAATACGAGGCTAATGAACATAGCCGTATCGTCGTGGTAGCGCTGGGCGATGTTTCCGTTGGGGTGGTGATAGATAGTGTCAACGAAGTCTTGCGTGTGGCCAAGATTGATATGGATACTCTGCCAGGTCTGCTCGCTCGTGACGGCGATTTGTCCGACATTACTGAGGTTTGTAAACTAGACGAGGGTAGGCGCTTGGTGTCCATCATTTCTGTCGCTCATCTATTCAGTCATTCAGCCATCAAAGAGGCATTAAGCACCGTGGATAATTTACATGAAGGACTCATAGAGCAGAGGATACGCAAGGAACACGATGAGCGCATCAGTGAAACGGATGAGCAGGTGGTCATATTCCGTTTGGGCACTGCGGAATTTGGTGTGCCTATCGAAACGGTACAAGAAATTGTACGCGTTCCAGACGAATTAACCCAAGTGCCGAGAGCGCCCGCTTTCGTGCAAGGCGTGATCAACCTTCGTGGTGTGGTGTTGCCCGTTATTGACCAGCGCTTGCGTTTGGGATTGATGGCCTCAGAGCGTAATGATAGACAGCGCATTATGGTGTTTTTATTCAACGGTGTACGCACCGGTTTTATGGTCGATTCGGTGACTGAAGTCTTGAAAATCCCCAAAAAGGCAATAGAGAACGCCCCGCATCTGTCCGATGAGCAGTCCAGACTGATAGGTCGCGTTGCCAATCTGGAGCAACAACAGCGCTTAATACAATTGATTGACCCCTCACAGCTGATCGAAAGTCAGGAATTGAGTGGTTTGACTCAGTTGATGGTTTAAGCTGAACAGGCCGTAGGATGGGCAAAGCTAGCGTGCCCATCAATACAACAAAATAGTTACGATAAAGACTAAACTTAGGAGGAAACATGCCTTTTATTAAAAAAAATAACCCAACTATGGATAGTTACGAGCATGATTGTTCTCGTGATCTTAATGAACTGGCTGTGCAACTGGTAGATGAAAATCCCGTCATCAGACGGGGCGCAGCGCTCAATCTAGCGGAACATCAGGGTGCTTCTGAAATCCTAATAGACCGATTAAAACAAGATCGGGATATCAGTGTGCGTGATGCGATACTGACAACATTAATCAGTCTTGGCGACACCTTCGCGGTGATCGGCTTAGTGGAGTGCTTGCGTAGCGAGGATGCTGCGTTGCGCAATGAAGTCGTCGATGCGATGAAGCAGTTACCCGAAAAAGTAGCACCCATTATGACCAGTTTACTGATCGATGTGAACTCGGATGTGCGTATTTTTGCGGTGAATATTCTTGAATCTTTACGGCATCTTCAGGTCGAGACTTGGCTAGATAGGGTCATTGAGGATGATCCTCATATCAATGTTTGCGCCACAGCGGTGGATTTGCTGGGCGAGGTGGGTACGTCAACTTCTCGCGCCGCTCTTATTCATCTTAGATCTAGGTTTCCAGATGAGCCTTATATCTGTTTTGCCGTTAATCTGGCATTAAAACGTATTGGAGAGGACAATACCTTCGCCAAAATTTAAGCTGATCTTGCATGAATTCTGCCGATTTCTGCGGCTTGGAAGATACGATCATCAATTAAAAATGTATCATCATTTTTGCCCAGTGCATTAATAATGCGCCGCGTGTATTTTCGGGCTC
>CAIOSY010000014.1 GCA_903861075.1 uncultured Nitrosomonadales bacterium | reverse complement strand
GTAGGTGAAGCAGAGAACGCGGTGGGCTGAGGTGTGGTTCGTGGAGGTATTGATTTGGTTCGGGGCTGGGCTGACAGTGAAAATATCAGCCCATATTTCTCAATGAGTTATCCGCCCCCGAACTAAATTTATTCCACCGTTACAGATTTCGCCAGGTTGCGCGGTTTATCAACATCAGTTCCCTTTTGCAATGCGACGTAATACGCCAGGAGTTGCAATGGAATCGTGTGCAGAATCGGGCTCAAATAACCCGCGTGTTCCGGCATTTGAATGATGTGCACACCATCTTCCTCACAAATATGCGTACCGGCATCGGCAAATACGAATAACTCCCCCCCGCGCGCACGAACTTCGTGCAGGTTGGATTTAAGTTTTTCCAGCAGCACATCGTTAGGCGCAACCGAAATCACCGGCATGTCCTTATCCACAAGTGCTAACGGCCCGTGTTTTAACTCACCGGCCGGATAAGCTTCAGCATGAATATAGGAAATCTCTTTAAGCTTTAGCGCTCCTTCAAGGGCTATCGGGTAATGCATACCCCGACCCAAAAACAAAGCATGCTGCTTATTGGCGAACTGTTCAGCCAGTTTTGCAATCAAAGGCTCCATGTCTAATACTTTCTGGCTGGCGGCAGGCAGATGGCGCAAGTCATGTAAGTGCTGACGCTCCTTTTCTTCTGTCAGGCGTCCGCGCTGCTTAGCCAATACTAGCGTCAGCAGAAACAAGGCAACCAGTTGTGTGGTGAACGCCTTGGTTGAGGCAACACCAATCTCCGGGCCTGCACGCGTCAGGAAACGCAGCTTGGCGAGCCGCACCAGCGCGCTTTCGGCCACATTGCAGATCGCCAGTGTATGAATATGACCCATCGACATCGCAAAGTTGAGTGCCGCCTGAGTGTCTGCAGTTTCTCCCGATTGTGAGAGCACAACGACCAGCGCCTTCGGATTAGGCACACTGGTGCGGTAACGATATTCACTGGCAATTTCAACCGTACAAGGGATGCCAGCGATCTCTTCCAGCCAGTAGCGCGCCACCAACCCTGCATGGTAACTCGTGCCGCAGGCCAGGATCAGAATACTGTTGATATCGGAAAATACGGCCGCCGCTTCTGCGCCAAATACACCTGGAATAATCGAGGTACTGTTGCAAACAGATTCCAGCGTATCTGCAATAGCCTGAGGCTGCTCGTGAATTTCCTTCTGCATGTAGTGGCGATAATTGCCCAGTGACACGCTTTCGTTGCTAATTTTACTTACCTGAACAGGGCGAGTAAGTTCTGTACCGCTCACATCAAAGATGCGGTAACTATCACGGTTGATCTCAGCGACATCGCCTTCTTCAAGATAGATGACACGGTTAGTCACCGGCAACAGCGCTGACACGTCGGATGCGATGAAATGCTCACCCACGCCAACGCCCATCAGTAAGGGACTGCCGCGACGCGCACAGATCAGTTGATCAGGATTATCCAGCGCAATCACGCCAAGCGCATACGCGCCTATCAGCTCAGTCAATGAAGCGCGGGTTGCATCCAGCAAACAAGTACCGTTCTTGTAATGACTGTGTATCAGGTGAACGATCACTTCGGTGTCAGTGTCCGAGGTAAACACGTAACCGGCAGCACTCAAACGATTGCGTAATGACTCGTAGTTTTCGATGATGCCGTTATGAACGACACCGATCAGATTATTGCTCAGATGCGGGTGGGCATTGCGCTCACTAGGGACACCATGTGTCGCCCAGCGTGTGTGTGCTATCCCCAGCGTGCCGTGAGTGTCCGTTGTTTTCAGTCTCAAATCTGCTACGCGCCCCGTACTGCGCTCGCGCTGCAATTGTCCGTCCTGTATGACGACCAGACCTGCTGAGTCATACCCACGATATTCCAGACGTTGCAGTCCTTCCAGCAAGATTGGCACGACATTGCGTTGCGCTACTGCGCCTACGATTCCACACATAATTTAAATCCCGTTGATAGTTGATAGTTTTCAATCGTCAATTGTCACTTTTTTTTGGGTCGCTGCCAGCCGTTGATCGTCATTTGCTTACTGCGAGATAGCGTAAGCTCATCAGGCGGGGTATTTCGTGTAATTGTAGAACCCGCACCTATAGTTGAGCCACGGGAAATTGTCACAGGAGCAACAAGTTGAGTGTCCGAACCGATAAACACATCGTCCTCTATTATCGTTCTGAATTTATTTGCACCATCATAATTACAGGTAATAGTTCCCGCACCTACATTGACGCGACGACCCATAGTCGTATCACCAATATAACTTAAATGGTTAGCCTTGCTGGCTTGTGCAATTTCACTATTCTTAATCTCGACGAAATTTCCGACATGAACATCTGCATGCAATCTGGTTCCAGGGCGCAATCGAGCATAAGGACCAATAAGACATTTGTCACCGACGATGCTCGAGTCTATATGACTGTAAGGTGCAACTTTTGTACCATCCGCGATGGTTGAATTTTTAATAATGCAATATGCACCTATCTGCACATTGTTACCTAGCGTAACCGATTCCTCAAAGATACAGCCCACATCAATTTCAACATCACGTCCACACACCAACTTACCGCGTACATCCAGACGAGCCGGATCAGCCAGCGTCACACCTTGCAGCAAAAGACGATGCGCTTCAACCTGTTGCCAGGTACGTTCTAAAACGGCAAGCTGCGATTTATTATTGATGCCATGAATTTCCCATTCATGAGTCGGCTGAACCGTTTGCACAGGAATTCCATCCGCCACAGCCATTCCCACTATATCAGTCAGATAATATTCACCTTGATTGTTATTGGTGCGCAGAGCGGATAACCATTTCTTAAGTTGGAGAGTAGGCGCTAACAAAATACCCGTATTAACTTCCTGTATGAGTTTAATTTCATCCGAGGCATCTTTCTCTTCGACGATACAGGTCACATTATGCTGGGCATCACGTACGATACGACCATAGCCGGACGGATTTTCCATATTAACCGTAAGCAAGATCAAGCCGGAACCGGCCTGCTGCATCTTATGCAGGGTTGTGTGCTGTATCAAAGGAACATCACCGTACAGTACCAGCGTTTGACTACCATCAGATAAATGTGGCATGGCTTGCTGAACAGCATGACCTGTACCTAACTGGGGTTCCTGTAACACAAACTGTGCGTTTGTAGCTTGTAACGACAAGGGCACTGCATCACCACCATGACCATAAATCACCACGATATTTTGGGGAAGTAACTGTGCAGCGCTGTTTAAGACATGTTGTACCAAAGATAAACCTGCAAGAGTATGCAACACCTTAGGTTTGCTTGAATACATGCGCGTGCCTTTACCGGCAGCAAGAATAACAACGTTCAACGGTTTCATATAACTCCTTCGACACAAGTTGCAATTATAAACAATCCTCAGATTATAAGTTGCCTCAAACTAAACCGAGTCATTCACATGAGGGATATATGTACGTTTTATGCTCCAAACCCGCCGCATATCATATTCCAAAAACGCCACACATAAATGCTCGCAATCCCGCCAACTGTAATGCTCAAATCCGTTTCTTTATAAATGACGAAGCCGATGCACCTTTCGGGTAATGAAAATTCAGTGGCCGTTTTCAAATCCTACTTCCCGAAACCTGCACTTGGCGAAGGATAGCAATTGAGACATACCGGCTATAGTCGAGTTGCCTTGTGGCGGGTAGCGATAAGATGGGGAGCAGTCGTTGATTCGGGTGTAAATCAGTGCAAATCCCAAATGGTGGAAGAGAATATTATGAACACTCAAATTATCTCCGCCTGACACAAGAACCGCCCCTGTTCCAGCTTACGTTGGCAAAACAGGAGCGGGATGCTGCACTCATCATGACCGCCCGTGGACGCCCTCAGGCACTCTCGATATGTCCGTAAACATACCGACTCCGGCATTTGAAGGCCTACTGGCTACACGAAAACCGTTGTTGTTGTTCCGTTTCGCCGGTTCGTTGTTGTTGCGGTAAGCCGCGCGCACGTTCTGTGGTTCGTTGTTCCAGGAACCGCCGCGAAGCGCACGCCCGACAAGCAAGCGGAGAATATTCATCTTTTATCCTATTAAAAGCATTTATCCGCAGATTACACAGATTAAAACCTATTAAAACAGATGCTTATAAGAAAGCCCATGGCAACCCATCAGGTAAAAGCACCAATAGCTGTAACGGCTTGAAAATCTGCGGGAATCTGCGTAATCTGCGTAATCTGCGTAATCTGCGTAATCTGCGTAATCTGCGGATCGAACTGAGGTTTTTAAGTGTATCCTGGAAAAATTCGAATTCCGTAGGGTCGAATTCATTCGACCAACACCTACACCCAAACCGCATCCCACAACGGATAATCGCCGACCTGCTCAACCAACCCTGCGCGTAACGGGTTGGCGACGATATACCGCGCGATGCCCTGCACATTCTCATTCTCGCGCAACGCATGGTCGTAAAAGCCCTTTTGCCACAGACTACCTTCACGGTGCAGATAATCGTTCACTCGCTGCGCCGAGCGTAATCAAAATCGTCAAAATAGCGCCGTTCCCGCTCCGCCAAAACGGTGGTAATGAAATAGGCCCGGTGCGATTCGCTGTAACGACCTTTAAGCAATGCGTCGCGGGACATGATGACTCCGTGTGGGTGGAAATTGTTGGTCGAATAAATTCGACCATGGGTATTTCCCCGATAGGGGCGAATTCATTCGACCAGATGTGCGATTTTATTCAACCATTCCCCGTAGGGTCGAATTCATTCGACCATCAAATCTTCCCAGGAAACAACGGAGCTAAAGCGCCTGTTTCTGAATGAAGGGGTAAAGGTGTAAAGCCGAAAGAGGGGTAAGCTGCCATTTTATGGCAGCGT
>CAIOSY010000013.1 GCA_903861075.1 uncultured Nitrosomonadales bacterium | reverse complement strand
GTGCAAGAATGTGCGAGTAAAACTCATGGAAAATGATGGAAAAATTATATGGAAAATTCTGGGATAAGAAGGGATACCACGGCATACCGTGGCATCCTAACTCATTGATTCTATTTGGTGCGAAAGACAGGAATCGAACCTGCACACCTTGCGGCGCTGGAACCTAAATCCAGTGCGTCTACCAATTCCGCCACTTTCGCAAGGCGCGAATTATAACACAAGCTTATAAGCCAAAATTACTTATTTATCTAAATTATTCGTTTAACGTGTTGAATTCATTTCAGACGCCGCAAACTGAATGACAGCACGACCCGTCGACGTCCCGTCCAATAAAGGCTGAAATACTTGCGAGATAAGACCAAAGGGAATGCAATGCGCTACCTGCTTGATGTTCTTCGGGTATAAATCACTTGCAAGTCGCCGCCAAACTTCCTGGCGCAACGGCATAGGGGTCGCAGCAGAATCCACGCCGAGCAAACTAACGCCACGCAAGATAAAAGGCAAAACGGTTGTGTTAATTTCGATACCCGCCGCATTACCAAAACTGGCAATTACCCCGTTTTGTTGCATGGTACGCGTCAGCCACCCAAGCGTCGAGCCACCAACAGCATCTACCGCCCCTGCCCACAGCGCCTTCTCCAAAGGCCGCACACCTGACACAAGTTCATGACGAGAGCACACTTCACTGGCCCCCAGGGATAGCAAATAATCACGCACATTTTCTTTCCCCGTCAGCGCAACAACCTGATAACCCAATTGCGCCAACATACCAATTGCCAACCCTGCCACACCGCCCGTCGCGCCAGTCACAATGACTTTTCCCGCAGCCGGACGCAAGCCATTTTGTTCCATGCGAATGATAGACAGCGCAGCGGTAAATCCAGCCGTACCTAATGCCATCGCATCAAATAAAGACAAAGAACGGGGTAAAGGCACGACCCAGTCAGCTGGCACGCGCACATATTCAGAAAAACCACCATCGTGAGCCACGCCCATTCCGTAGCCAGTCACCAACACAGCATCCCCTGCTTTAAAACGCAGATCGGAAGAGTTAAGCACAATACCTGACACATCAATCCCGCCGACACAAGGAAAACGACGAATCACCTTCCCTGAACCTGTCGCGGCTAACGCATCCTTATAATTTACACCGGAATAATGGGCTTGTATGACCACTTCTCCCGCATCCAAATCATCTAAGGACATCTCAACCAAACGACCCGCCGAAATTCCATTTTCTTCAAAAATTCTGTACGCGCGGAAATGTGACATTTATAAATCCAGCAATATGCGACCGGGAAACTCCAATGCTTCCTTGATTGCACCTAAAAATTGCACAGCTTCGCGCCCGTCAATAATACGATGATCGTAGGAAACGGCCAAATAATTTATCGGGCGAATCACGATTTGACCATTTTCAACGACAGCACGGTCTTTGGTGGCATGTATCCCCAAAATTGCGGCCTGAGGGGGATTGATAATTGGTGTAGAGAGCATAGAGCCAAACGTTCCGCCATTGGATATAGAGAAAGTGCCTCCGGTCAATTCATCCAAACTCAGCTTTCCTACTTTGGCACGCGCACTAAAATCTGAAATTTGCTTCTCAATATCGGCAAAAGACAATTTATCAGCATCGCGAATAATAGGCACAACTAGACCGCGTTCACTGCCTATCGCAACGCCGATATCGAAGAAACCATGATAGATGATATCGCTTCCATCTACAGAGGCATTAACGATAGGGAATTTTTGCAGGGCATAAACAGCCGCTTTAACAAAAAAACAGGAAAATCCCAATTTAACCCCGTGTTTCTTCTCGAAACTATCTTTGTATTTATTACGCAAATCAATCACAGGCTGCATATTGACTTCATTAAACGTGGTCAATATTGCGGCATTTTGTTGCGACTGCAGCAAGCGCTCTGCAATACGCTGACGGATACGCGTCATCGGAACCCTTTGCTCAGGGCGATTACCGGCCGGCGCTATCGCAGGAATAATCTGGGGCGCGGGAATGACAGGCATAACAGTCGGCGCCGGGCTTGTTTTATCCATCGCGTTTAAGACATCATCACGCGTGACACGACCGCTTCGACCCGTCCCCTGTAGCGCGGCGGCATCAATATCTAATTCATGTGCAAGCTTACGCACCGAGGGAGGAACCGCAGATGTCAGATCAGCGTTAAGGTGTGCGTCAGCCTGCGCAACGACGGCCTCTGTGTCAATAATTGCGATTAACTCTTCACTACACACCTGATCCCCATCCTGCTTCAAAATACGGGTTATAACCCCACTCTTGGATGCAGGCAATTCCATTACCACCTTGTCTGTTTCAACATCGATCAAATTCTCTCCTTCGAGCACACGTTCACCGACTTTTTTATGCCAGGTCAACAGTGTTGCTTCAGATACGGATTCGGAGAGTTGCGGGACTTTAATTTCAATGAGACTCATGATGATGCGCTCCTGGATTATTCTTTACATCAAGATCGGGACGAAAAGCCGCTTCAATAACGGCTTTCTGCTGTTCATTATGAACGGCAAGATAACCTGCTGCGGGTGCGGCAGACGACTGGCGCAATGCGTAATCTAAACGCATACCTTGTCGCATATGACGCAGCAAGTAATGCTGTATACGATGCCAGGCACCTTGATTGCCTGGCTCTTCCTGACACCACAACATTTCAGTGGCATTCGGAAATAAGGCCACCTGAGCTGCAAAATCCGCATGCGGGAACGGATAGAGCTGCTCCAGACGAATAATTGCCATGGTATTGAGCCCCTTCACACGCCGCGCATTGAGCAAATCGTAATAAACCTTGCCACTACAGACAATGATACGTGTAACACGGGCGCGATCCAGGTCATCCACTTCAGCCATAACCGTTTTATAGGCACCTGCGGTGAAATCAGTCAACGGAGATGCTGCATCCTTACTGCGCAACAAGCTCTTTGGGGTAAACACGATCAACGGATTACGTGTTGATCTTAACATCTGGCGTCGCAACAAGTGAAACATCTGAGCCGGAGTGGACGGAATACAAACCTGAATATTGTAATCGGCGCACAACTGTAAATAACGCTCTATGCGCCCTGACGAATGCTCAGCGCCCTGACCTTCATAGCCATGCGGCAGCAACATGACCAAGCCACACAAACGCCCCCATTTAGCCTCACCTGCGGCAATAAATTGATCAATGACAACTTGCGCTCCATTGGCAAAGTCACCAAACTGCGCTTCCCATAAAACCAGTGACTTGGGGTCTGTCGTTGCATAACCATACTCAAATCCGAGTACCGCCTCTTCGGAAAGCAAGGAATCAATCACAACGAAATCCGCTTGATCTCCAGATAAATGCTTTAAGGGCGTATAAGCACCTTCATTCCAGTTCTCGCGATTTTGATCATTCCAGGTTGCATGACGATGAAAGAAAGTGCCGCGTCTGGCATCCTGACCTGATAGCCGCACCGGATACCCCTCGGTGAGCAGCGTGGCATAAGCCAAATTTTCAGCCATCCCCCAATCGAGCGATAAATCACCCTGAGCCATAGACCTTCTATCTTCTACAATTTTTTGCACCCGCGACTGCAACACAAAACCTTCCGGTATCGTGGTCAACGGTATAGACAGTGCTTGCAACCTAGCCAGTGATACTGAGGTATCTACCGGGGTATACCAGGAATCACCGCCTTTATATTGCAGCCAATTTGATTTCGGTTTGTCAAATTTTTCAAGTGCAGGCTTAATAGAGTTACGCCCTTCATCCATGGATAAGCGATATGCCGCCACCAATCCATCCGCCTCACCCTCTGCAACAACCCCGGCCTCCAGCAAACGCTGAGCATAGAGCGCTCGCGTCCCGGGATGCTGACGTACAAAGCGATACATGAAAGGTTGAGTAACTAACGGTTCATCCTGTTCGTTGTGACCCAATTTCCTGAAGCACACCATATCAATCACCACATCACGATGAAATTGCATACGGTAGTCCAAAGCAATTTCCGTCACGAGCATCACTGCATCAGGATCATCCCCATTGACATGAAAAATTGGCGCATCAACCATTTTGGCCACATCGGTACAATACTGACTGGAACGAGTATCCCGGGGATCCGATGCAGTAAAACCAATTTGATTATTTATAACAATATGGACAGTTCCTCCCGTTCGGTAACCGCGTGTTTGCGACATACTGAACGATTCCATCACTACCCCCTGCCCGGAAAATGCCGCATCCCCGTGAAGTACAATAGGAATAACCTTATTCCCGTCAACATCCTTGAGTTTGTGCTGACGCGCACGAACCGACCCCTCAACAACAGGGTTGACGATTTCCAGATGCGAGGGATTAAAGGCCAGCGCCACATGCATCGTACCGCCCGGCGTAGAAATATCGGCGGAGAAACCCTGATGATACTTAACATCGCCCGATGTTAGATGATCGACGTGAATACCTGCAAATTCATCGAACAACATAGACGGCTGTTTACCGAGAATATTAACAAGCACATTCAACCGGCCACGATGCGCCATCGCGATCACAGCTTCTTTTACACCTTGAGCCCCGCAACGCTGTAACAAGTGATCTAGCATCGGGACTAGCGTATCCCCTCCTTCGAGCGAGAAACGTTTTTGCCCGACAAATTTAGTGTGTAAATATCGCTCCAAGGTTTCCGCTGCTGTCAATCGACCTAATATACGACGACGTTGCTGAGCATCATAGTCCGGCGTAGCACGTACACTTTCCAAACGTTGTTGTATCCAACGTTTTTGCGGCATGTCATTCATATACATGTATTCCGCACCAATATTCCCGCAGTAAGTCTGACGCAAAAAGCTGATAATTTCACGCAAAGTCAACCGTGCTGAGGCAACGAGTGAACCGGTGTCGAAGGTGGTATCCATATCGGATGCCCCAAACCCGTAAAAAACCGGATCGAGTTGAGGTACAACGGGTTTGGGAAAGCGTTTTAACGGATCTAAACTGGCCACCCGCATACCGAGAAAGCGATGTGCATTGATGAGTTGCAACACTTTAACCTGCTGACGTTCATAGTCGGCATCGGGCGTACTGACCGATAGCGCCTTAGGCAAAGCTTCAAATGAACGTTGCACAGGACTATGGGGCAGTTCACATGAGGACTGATTCCAAGCCGGTAACGAATCAAAATATTGCCGCCACGAACTTACTACACTCGCCGCATCCTTCAGGTACTGTTCGTAGAGATCCTCAACGAAAACCGCATTGCTACCAAACAGTGCGGAGCTGTCCTGCATCATTTTATTGAAATTTGAGTTCACCGTTCATCCATTGAAAGAAAGTCACGCCGAGTGGCGCCAATATACAGTTGACGAGGACGACCAATTTTACGATCACTTGCTGCCATCATCTCATTCCACTGTGCCACCCAGCCTATGGTACGACCAACCGCAAAAATAACCGTGAACATATTGGTTGGAATACCCAATGCCCGCAACACGATACCCGAATAAAAATCGACATTAGGGTAAAGTTTACGTTCAATAAAATAAGGATCACTTAGTGCAATTTTTTCCAGCTCCATCGCCAATTTGAAGAGCTTGTCATTTTCCAAACCTTGCTCTTTAAGTACCTCATAACAGGTTTCACGCATCACAGAGGCACGGGGATCCATATTCTTATAGACACGATGACCAAAGCCCATCAAGAGTCGCTTTTTATCTTTGACATCCTGAACAAATTGAGGGACACGCGATGAGTCGCCAATTTCTTCCAGCATCGTCAGTGCCGCTTCATTTGCACCACCGTGTGCAGGCCCCCAAAGCGCCGCAATTCCGGATGCCATACAGGCAAAGGGATTCGCACCACTTGAGCCCGCAAGCCTTACCGTTGAAGTAGATGCATTTTGTTCGTGATCCGCATGCAATATAAAAATGCGTTCCAGCGCATTAACAAGAACTGGATTAGGTACGTAATCCTCAGCAGGTGTGGCAAACATCATGTACAAGAAGTTTTCAACATAGCTGAATTTATTCTTGGGATACATAAACGGATAACCATTGTGATATTTGTAGGCCATCGCTGCAATGGTGGGTACTTTACCGAGCAAGCGCGTTGCCGCCAAATCACGATGCTCCGGATTATTAATATCAAGTGAGTCGTGATAAAAAGCTGACAACGCGCCCACCACACCGACCATGACCGCCATCGGATGTGCATCCCGACGAAAACCATTGAAAAACTTCATGAGCTGATCATGAACAATGGTATGCGATGTGACTTTTTTTACGAATTCGGATTTTTGCGTCGCGGTGGGTAATTGACCTTCCAATAGCAAAAAACAGACTTCCAGGAAATCAGATTTATCCGCTAACTGCTCAATCGGATAGCCCCTGTAGTACAGTAAACCCGCATCACCATCAATATAAGTGATTTCAGAAGTGCAGCTGGCCGTGGAAAAAAAAGCAGGATCGTAGGTAAAGATACCCAACTTACCAAGATTATGAATATCGATTACATCCGGTCCCAGCGTGCCAGACATCATGGGCAATTCAATCTGGCGACCATCATCCAATGTAAGCGTTGCAACACGATGTTTCCGATTTAATTCTTGTGTCATTATTATTTCCAATATTGATTTTTATTACACGGACTTAATTTTCTTCAACAAATTGGCTTGCTCACCTGCAATAGGTTCATTTTTTCCCGAAACCAGATCCCAAAGCGGATTATCAGCCATATCCAGGAATGCTTCAAACAGGTTACGCTCCGATGCCGAC
>CAIOSY010000012.1 GCA_903861075.1 uncultured Nitrosomonadales bacterium | reverse complement strand
TATTCGCCGCGACGTTCTTTACGAATGACACTCTCGTAAATTTGCCCTGTCGTAAAATTATTGGCCTTACGCATTTTGGCAGAAATAAAACGTTCATAATGCCCCAAATCAAGATCAGTTTCAGCACCATCTTCGGTAACGAATACCTCACCATGCTGAAAAGGACTCATCGTGCCTGGATCGACATTGATATAAGGGTCTAGCTTGAGCATCGTGACTTTCAATCCACGTGACTCCAAAATAGCCGCAAGCGAAGCCGCAGCAATACCCTTACCAAGAGAAGAGACAACGCCGCCGGTAATAAAAATGTACTTGGTCATGCAGGTGTCCAAAAAAAGTTTTTCGTAAGGGACGATGATACCGCAAAACTACTCGCCCTCAAAATCCATACGTCAAAATAGCAAAGAATCCACTATTTTTCTTTGTCCTCACTGTCAATGATTGACATAGGACACTTAAAAAACTACATTCTCAAAAATTCAGAATAAACTTACCACTCATCGGGAGAACGTATGTCCAACATCCAATCTGTAATGCATGAAAATCGTGTTTTTCACCCTAGCGCTGAGTTTGTCAAACAAGCCAACGTCTCAGGGATGGAGGAATATCAGGCGCTTCGTCACACAGCCGAACAGGATTACACCGGATTTTGGGGAGATTTGGCGCGTAACACGCTGCAATGGAAAAAACCTTTCACAAAAATATTGGACGAAAGTAATGCCCCCTTTTACAAGTGGTTCGATGATGGTGAATTAAACGTTTCTTATAATTGCCTGGATACGCATCTGGCAACACAATCGGAGAAAACCGCCATTATTTTTGAAGCTGATGATGGTCAGGTTACTCAAATTAACTATCGCGATCTACATGGACGTGTGTGCCAATTTGCCAACGGACTAAAATCCCGCGGCATCAAAAAAGGTGATCGCGTTATCATTTATATGCCCATGAGCATTGAAGCCGTCATTGCAATGCAAGGTTGTGCACGTATTGGTGCAATCCATTCCGTTGTATTCGGTGGATTTTCCTCAAAAAGCCTGCATGAGCGTATCAGCGATGCAAAAGCCTGTGCCATTATCACCGCTGATGCACAAATGCGCGGCGGTCGCACCATGCCACTCAAACCGGCGGTCGATGAAGCACTGACTTTAGGCAACTGCGATTATGTGCATAGCGTCATTGTCTATCAACGTGCCGCGTGTGATGTTGCCTGGAATCAATCCACCAATATCTGGTGGCATGATCTGGTCGCGGATCAAAGCCGTGACTGTGAACCTGAATGGGTAAGCGCTGAACATCCTTTATTCATCCTTTATACTTCAGGCTCTACAGGTTCACCCAAAGGCGTACAACATTCCAGCGGCGGTTATCTGCTGGGTGCAATGCTATCAATGAAATGGGTGTTTGATTACAAGGATACGGATATTTTCTGGTGTACTGCCGATGTAGGCTGGATTACAGGTCACAGCTATGTCGCATATGGCCCGCTTGCAATGGGTGGCACACAAGTGATATTTGAAGGTATCCCAACTTATCCTGATGCCGGTCGATTCTGGAAAATGATACAGGATCATAAGGTTACCATTTTTTATACCGCCCCAACCGCAATTCGTTCACTCATTAAACTGGGCGGGGATCTGCCCGGGAAATATGACTTATCCAGCCTGAGATTATTGGGGTCAGTGGGCGAACCTATCAATCCGGAAGCCTGGATGTGGTATTACAACACGGTCGGTGGAGCGCGATGCCCTATCGTTGACACATGGTGGCAGACTGAAACAGGTTGCCACATGATCTCGCCGCTACCGGGGGCTATGCCAATTAAGCCGGGTACATGCACACTTCCCTTGCCCGGCATTATGGCAACGATAGTGAATGAAGCCGGTGATGAAGTTTGTGATCTTGACGGTGGTTTTTTAGTGATAAAACGTCCCTTCCCTTCACAAATTCGTACGATATGGGGCGACCCTGAGCGTTACAAGAAAAGCTACTTCCCTGAAGAAATGCACGGTGCTTATCTGGCGGGTGATTCAGCACGGCGCGATGAAGATGGCTACTTCTGGATTATGGGACGCATTGATGATGTGCTCAACGTTTCAGGCCACCGCTTGGGTACTATGGAAATTGAATCCGCTTTGGCTGCCAATCCGCTGGTTGCCGAAGCGGCTGTTGTTGGAAAACCACATGAAATCAAAGGTGAAGCTGTTGTTGCCTTCGTAGTACTCAAAGGCGCGCATCCTGATACTCAGGAAAAAGCGCGTGAAATTGCCGAAATACTGCGTAATTGGGTAGGTAAGGAAATCGGGCCGATTGCTAAACCTGATGAAATTCGCTTTGGAGAAAATTTACCTAAAACCCGCTCCGGCAAAATTATGCGTCGCTTATTACGTGCTCTTGCCAAGGGTGAAGAAATTACTCAGGATGTATCAACCCTGGAAAATCCCGCCATTCTGGAACAACTTAAAAATGCAGTTAGATAAGTCTTGATTTTCTAACCATCGAAGTTACCATACTTAGCTGCGGGGGTATTTACTGAAATCCCCCGCTCTTTTAAATTTAAAACTCAGCCAAGCTTTTATCACTAACAAGCTTCCCCACAGATTAATAATTATCGCTGCAACGCTAAGCAACACCGTTAAGCAGGGAATTTTCTTCCGAATATTTAGAAAAATATCGCTCATTTAGCCGCCCTTACGGGCGCTAACCTTTACAATGCACTTTTAAAGTTCGGCTTAACCTCCATGTCCGCTTATTTAAAATGCCTGATACAGACTTACTCTTTGCCACTAACGATATTGTTATGTGCGGGGTTAAACTGTACAGCTGTTATGGCAAGCGACTCCTATGATCCTTTTTCAACTGAAGCAAATTTATCACAGCCTCTATTACAGCCTTGCACCTCGTTACAAATTGAATCCACACTAAACCTATTAAGTGTTGTAAATATCGCCTTGTGTAAAAATCCGGGCACCCACGAAACATGGGCCAACACCCGCGCACAAGCAGCTCAGGTAGGCATAAACGTTGCCAATTATTTACCTAATTTAAACTTAAACGCTACAGACACGCACAATCTGCCAGGGAATATACAGCGTACTGTTAATCTCAGCATGAGCTATTTGCTTTATGACTTCGGTGCCCGCGCAGCCAATCTAGAGAGTGCGGAACAATTACTTTTATCCGTTTTAGCCGCCCATGACAGCGCCATACAAGCTCTATTTCTCGCCACCGTCCAAGCATTTTATCAAGTTCATGCAACACAGGCTGCGCTTGATGCCTCTATCGTGTCAGAACATGCCGCACAGGCAAGTTTTTCAGCCGCTAATGCAAAATATCTAGCCGGCTCAACCACGCCAGCTGACAAATTGATAGCAAAAACAGCCTACTCACAAGCCATACTGAATCGCATCACCGCTTATGGTGCAATGAAAATTTCCCGGGGGGTGCTTGCCAATCTGCTGGGTTTGGATGCAGATCATAATCTGGTATTGTCAGATGTAAGCACTTTTCAGCAAAAGGGAGATTTATTAAAGCCGCAAACTGAGATTTTTCAGAATCTAGAGCAAAACATAGCACAATTCATCGAAACAGCAAGAAAAACACGCCCTGATTTGCAGGCGGCCGAAGCCACATTAAATTCTGCAAAAGCACTTGCAGATGCCGCTCGTGCGACGGGAAAACCGACCATATCATTAAATGCGCTCAATACAGCCAGTAAAAGTGGAGGGATAAATACACAAGGTGCATCACTGGGTATGAGCTTGAGCGTACCGCTATTTTCAGGTTACGCCCCAACTTACAGGATACGAGCTGCTGAAGCTCAGATTGATGCCAAAACAGCGCAACGTGACAAATTGCGCCTGCAAGTCGCGCTGGATGTTTCGAATGCCTGTCAAAATCTCAATACCGCCGCACAAAACCTGTCAGCTACTGAGGATTTATTGTTTAGCGCAGAACAGTCTGAACTCGTTGCACTGGGACGATATCGGGCGGGGGTTGGCATTATGCTGGATCTGCTCAACGCGCAAAGTGTTTTGGCGAGTGCTCGCCAGCAACGTATACAAGCCGTTTTAAACTGGAATATCACGCGAGTCATTTTGGCTCAGACGATGGGAAACCTGAATGCGGCTTTCCTCAAATCCTTTGCTTTAGCAAATTGAATTTTTTAAGCGTAAATTTACAATTGAAAATATTATGTTCTTATATAAATTATGATAATAAAACAAAGATCTGCGTTCGTTATATTGCTGATTCTTGCCGGACTTGGCGCGTCAGCGTATTTAACTTACCGGCACTTCAATTCAGCAAGTCTTGAACTGCAATATAACTTGCAAGCAGTTGAAAAAGGGAATCTTAGTCTAACCGTTTCAGCTAACGGCACGATCAATCCCGTCACACTGGTCAATGTGGGGACACAAGTTTCAGGTACCGTTAAAAAGCTCTATGTCGATTTTAACAGTCGCGTCGAAAAAGGGCAGATTCTGCTCGAACTAGATGATGCCTTACTCGCGGCCCAGCTCAAACAAGATTTAGCCAATGTGGAAAACTCTCGCGCACAACTGGAATTAGCCATTGCCAATGAGGTGCGTACGCGCAGTCTCTACACTCAAGAATACGCGTCAAGACTGGAACTCGACACCGCCGTTCAAGCCAAAAAATCTGCCCTGGCTCAACTTAACCTTAGTCTTGCAACAGTCGAAAAAGACCGTGCTAACTTAGCCTACTCGGTAATACGTTCGCCCGTATCCGGCGTAGTCGTAGATCGGTCGGTCGACATTGGTCAAACGGTTGCGGCTAGTTTACAAACACCCACCTTGTTCAAAATTGCTCAAGATTTATCCAAAATGCAGATCGATGCCAATTTTGCCGAAGCCGATATTGGCAGCATACGCATGAGCCAGGCCGTGCGTTTTACGGTAGACGCTTATCCTAATCGTAACTTCCAAGGTGAAGTACGTCTCATTCGGTTAAATCCTAGCAATGTGCAGAATGTCATCACCTACGATGTCGTGATTAACGTCGCCAATCCCGAGCAAATCCTGATGCCCGGTATGACAGCTTATGTCAATATTGCCGTGGCAGAGCGACATGACGTTTTACTTGTACCGAATGCGGCCTTGCGTTTTAAGCCTGTCGCCAACAAAACGATGGCTGCAAAATTACCTGGTGCGAACAAACCTAAACACGATAGCAGTTTCGCGAAGCTTTATATTTTGAAAAAAGGTCAGTTGATGAGCGTCAACGTGAAGCCGGGTATTACAGACAGTCGAAATACGGAAATTATATCGGGAGAGTTGCAAATCGGTGATCAGCTTATTCTGAGCGATGCGCCATCATCCCCTCCCCCACAAACAGCCAGCTCACCTCGTATGAGAATGTTTTAATGAATCATGACGTCATTCATGTTAAGGATTTAAGTAAGTCATATTTGACTTCAGCCGGACTGTTTTGCGCTTTAAAAAAGGTTAATTTATCCATTAAATCTGGTGAGTTTGTTGCCATCATGGGGCAATCTGGCTCAGGAAAATCAACCTTCATGAATATTTTGGGTTGTCTTGATGCGGCAACTGAAGGCGTCTATGAGTTAAATGGTCGTTCCGTAGCAACGCTAAATCGTGATGAACTCGCCTTGTTGCGCAACCGCATGCTAGGTTTCGTTTTTCAAGGATTCAATCTTCTGCAACGTATGACTTTACGCGACAATGTCGCGCTGCCCCTGATCTATTCAGGCGTAAAATACGCGGAACGCTCACAGCGCGCCCACGAAATGCTGATCAAAGTGGGACTAGACAGTAAAGAAAACTCACTGCCTAGCCAAATTTCAGGCGGACAACAGCAGCGCGTGGCCATTGCGCGTGCCCTGGTAAATAATCCCAGTCTATTGTTGGCGGATGAGCCTACGGGTAACCTGGACAGTCATACCAGTGAGGAAATTATGGCTTTGTTTGAAGCCTTAAATAAGGAAGGAATTACCATCGTGTTGGTCACACACGAAAATGATATTGCAAACCATGCTAAACGCCAGGTGAGGTTTCATGACGGAAGTATTGTGAGTGACAGTGCTACGCTCCAACAGTTTGACGCTCCGGCAGTCTTTACCCCATGAACCTTGCTCTTGTCGAGTTCAGCCTTGATGGAGGGGATGCCCCACAGCAGAACCATCACAGTCAGGGCAAGATACGGGGACCAGGCGCGGAAGACCTCTCCGACGGTGTAGTGGTGCTGTTCGACTCCGGTGCTGGCAACCTCGTGATCGAAGACGTAGGTTTCTTTTGGAGTCCAGACCTGGAGCAGCGCCACCAGGGCAGACATGGCCGCCAGTGAAGACAGGATGTCGGGGAGATAGGGGCCGAGGTAGCTGGCGGTTGCCCACTGGC
>CAIOSY010000011.1 GCA_903861075.1 uncultured Nitrosomonadales bacterium | reverse complement strand
GCTGGCGCGCAGAAATTATCTGTGACAATACGCATATAAAGCACTAAACCGACATAACAGTGCTGCGTCTTATCCGCAAACGCTTTGTACGCAATGATACGTCCATAACCAATGTAAAATAGTTGGTAATTAGTGCGAGAACCGGTATAATGAGAAAAATGCGTATTACAGAAATAAGTTCAGCGTTCAGCGTTTTAGCCCCTCCCCGCGCGCACAAAGTTCCCCACTTTACATAAAATATATTCCCGCTTACAAGTGTGGAAATTCTATATTTAGCAGAATGAAGGCACTATATTTAGCTCGATGAATACACCATCTCAAACAATCAAATCCTTAATTTTTCTTACGCTATGCTGTTTATTGGCGTCAGTTGGCTTTAGCGGCTACATAGCACTGGACCGCGCCCAGGATCAAGAGCGTGAACTTCTGGCGCGCGGTAAATTAATGGGTCAACAACTTTCACTATTAAGTGAATTCGCACTGTACGCCGACAACAAAACTCAACTGCAGGACAGCGCTGACACCCTGCTGCAACAAGCCAATGTAAGCTCGGTACTCATACTGGATGCCAAGTCGCAACTCATGGCGATGGCCGGACACACCCCTGAGAAAATTAGCACTTCCAAAGAGACCCCCTTGACCCCTGCCTCAATCGCAGAACTGCTCAGCTATGTCAATCAGGATAAAACCCTGTTTGATCAAGGCGACAGCATCCTGCTTTATCAGCCTGTTTGGACACCCAAAACCGTTCAGGATGAACATGATTTTGATCCCCCCCCCTCAGCACACCCCCTGGGCGCTATCATTATCGAGCTGAATCGCAGCCACCTGCATCAACATAATGTACAAGCACTGTGGCAGCTCGCATCATTGATCACGGCGATTACCGCACTGGCAATTTTTTTATTACTTAAAAAAACCATCTCGAAACAGCTCCATCAGCAACTGGAAAAACTGCAGGAAAAATCCAACAAATACAGCAAATTAAAACAAAGAGTCGAAAAAAGTCGGATGAGCACGCGAATTGCACTCACCAATACACTCAAAGCGCTTGATAAGCATGCCGTTGTTGTTGCCACCGATGTGACAGGCCGTATCATTTCGGCCAACGATCTCTTTTGCCAAATCAGCGGTTATACACGGGAAGAATTACTGGGACAAAACCACCGTATCATCAAATCCGGCATGCATACAAAAGACTTTTTCAAGCAGATGTATCATACCATTGCGCGAGGAAATACCTGGAGTGGGGAAGTATGCAACCGCGCAAAAGATGGCAGCTTGTACTGGATGGCAACCACAATTAGTGCTTTTTTGGGCGAGGATGGCAAGCCCGCAGGTTATATTTCAGTACGCACAGACATCACCAAACGCAAGAAAAATGAACAGGATCTGGAACGTTATCGCACCGAACTCGAAGAAATGGTGAGTGTGAAAACCCATGATTTACAGCAAGCCTTGTTACAGGCCGATGCCGCCAACCATGCCAAATCCACTTTTTTAGCGAATATGAGTCATGAAATACGTACGCCGATGAACGG
>CAIOSY010000010.1 GCA_903861075.1 uncultured Nitrosomonadales bacterium | reverse complement strand
GGTTTTGTTTGGCGCGCACGTCAGGGCGAACCAAAAAAATGCCCCTAGCCGTTAACGCTAGGGGCAAAGGTCTTAACAATTTGGGAGGAGTTAAGATACTCATTCAGGGAACTAAATGGGTAAAAGCTTGTGCTATCTGGATACTCAGGCAAGCACATATCAATAAAGTTCAATGCATAATATAAAAAATATTATTTCCTATTTGCTAATCACTTCTCCTCCGAGAGCAAAGGTTAAGTCGGTGAGCATTTTTACTAACTCACCTGTCATCAGCGTAAAGTCCAGTTCAAACATTTCTTCTGCAGTATCTGCTAGCGTAGTCGATTCCTCTTTAATAATTTCCAGGAATTCAAGTCGCTTTATTTGCAACTGCTCGGTTAAAACAAAGGAAATTCGGTCGTTCCAAGTGAGTCCTAAGCGAGTGGCGCGTTTACCTGCCGCAATATGCGCTAAAATTTCCTCACCTTCTAGCGCATGGTTGGCATAACGCACGGTGGCACGACTTTCACCTGTGGCACGTAGCTCTAATTCGCGATCTATGGTGAACCCGCTAGGTGCATTTTCACTCGCTAGCCAGTCTGTCATGGCAGACACGGGGGATAATTCTGTGTGTAGTGGTTTGACTGGCAAATCATCGACGGATTTGTTTAGAAATTCCAGTAGTTCTTCGGCCTTCACGCTGGAGGCTGCATCAATGATTAGGTAACCGTTAACGGGATCTATCCAGGCATAGGTTGTGCGTAGCAGCGCAAAGGCTCTGGGCAGTAACTCTTGAGTTACGGCTTCTTTTATGTCTTTCATCTCTTTGCGGCCAACTTTATAGCCTTGTTGTGCCTCGATCTCGGAAACACGTTCTTTAGCAAAGCGATTGATAATGGTCGCGGGTAGAAGTTTTTGTTCAACTCCGAGCGCAAAAAGTATATGTCCATTAGCAGTGTGAACCAGGCACTCATCACCCCGGCAGGAAACCCATCCACGGCTTTGTTTGTCTAGTCCACTACACGGTTGTAGCGGTTTCAAGCTAAGCTTTTCCTGCAATGATACAGCGGTAATGGCACCCTCGGAGGGCAGACGGTAGATGAAGATATTTTTAAACCACATGGCATGCTTTCCTCAAAAACGCTGGATTATACGCAATTGGACATGGCATAGACTTAAGTTTGGTAGAATGTCATCAGTATGTAAATTCCTACTGTTGTCCTTATAGTATGCTAATCAATAGTTTAATGAGTCTTTTTACTTGATGAAATTTATTTTATGTGTGTTGTGGCTATATGCCCATGTTGCTTTTGCTAATCAGGATGATGACTTCCTGGTAGCCCGTGATGCATTTCGGGCGGGGGACGTTCCTAAGTTGGCTGTTATGGCTCAGCGCTTAAAAAATACTCCTTTCGAAGTTTATACAACTTATTACCAGTTGAAAATGAGGTTGGATACGGCAGAGGTGAGCGAAATACTATCCTATTTGTCACGAACTGACGATACGCCTTTAATAGATCGGTTGCGTGCTGATTGGCTAAAGATGCTGGCTAGAAAGCAACAATGGGGGCTGTTTGATCGTGAATATCCTCATCTGATCGTCACTGATGCCGAAATAAATTGCGATTTGATGCAATCACGCATGGGGTTGCAAGAGTCACTTGTGTTGCAAGAAGCACATGCCCTTTGGTTCAGTGCACGTGACTTGCCAGAAAGTTGTTCTGTGGTATTCGAGTCCGCCATCAATACCGGCATTATCACTCAGCAGGATATTTGGCAGCGACTTCGACTTGCTTTAGAATCGGCGAATATTCCTCTGGCCAAATTACTTGCGCCACGACTTAACGGTACATATAGTTTGTCGTCCGTGATATTAGACCGTGCGATGGATGATCCTGCACATTACCTGGATAAACCAGCACTAGAGACTATGGGGCAACGTACGGTGGCCTTATTTGCCTTACAACGTCTCGCGCGCTCATCACCTGATTTGGCATGGGGAAAGTGGCATTCAATCGCGGAACATTTTTCTGAGAAGGATCATCGTTATTTTTTTGGCTGGTTAGCCTATGAAGCGGCACGTAAGCATGATGTGCGTGCTGTACAGTGGTATAAAACGGCAGGCACCAGCCAGTTGAATGAACAGCAGTTGGCTTGGCGGGTTCGTGCCGCTTTACGTGTAAAGAACTGGCAGGATGTTTTGCTTGCGATACACGCGATGTCAGAGACTCAACAGCGTGAATCTGCGTGGCGTTACTGGTGCGGTTATGCGTTACTAGAGACGGGGCGGGACGGGGAGGCCGAAAAATTGTTTCTGCCTTTAAGCTTGGAGCATAGTTTTTATGGTCAGTTGGCAGCGGAAGCGTTAGGGAATACGGCGGTCTTAAGTGCGCTACCTTCAAGTTACCAGGCGACTAAGAAAGACGTTGAAACGATAGAAAAGCTGCCCGGTGTACGACGTGCCTTGGCCTTATATCGTATGGATCTGCGTACCGATGCAATGCGGGAATGGAGTTGGCTGATTCGCAATTTTAATGATCAGCAGTTGCTGGCTGCCGCTGAAGTGGCACGGCAGCACGAGATGTATGACCGTGCTATCAATACGGCTGATAAAACCGTTCTGATCCATGATTTTAGTCTGCGCTATTTGGCGCCTTACCGCGCAGCGATGCGCGAACATATTGAGGTCAATAAGCTTGAAGAAGCCTGGGTGTATGGTTTGATGCGCCAGGAAAGCCGGTTTGTGACATCGGCAAAATCCGGCGTGGGCGCGTCCGGCTTAATGCAAGTTATGCCGACTACGGCACGATGGATAGCCAAAAAGTTGGGTTTAAAAGGCTATCGTGATTCGTTACTCCATCAGTTAGATACCAATTTAACCTTGGGTACATACTATATGAAAAGTATGTTGTCATCATTGGACGATAGTCCGGTATTGGCATCTGCCGCTTATAACGCCGGGCCTGGCCGCGCAAGACGCTGGCGCGCCGAAACACCATTGGAAGGTGCGATTTACACGGAGACCATCCCGTTTGATGAAACGCGCGATTATGTGAAAAAAGTGATGAGCAATACGGTTTATTATGCTCAGCAGTTCGGTGCGCCATCGCGTTCACTGAAACAACGTGTCGGTATTGTCGGCGCTAAAGCGGCTGAAATGGGGTGGCAGCCTGATGATAAATCACCGGGAGCATCGAGTGACTGATACCGTGAAAACTTATTGCGTCGGCGGGGCTGTTCGTGACAGTTTGTTAGGCTTGCCGATTAAGGATCGCGACTGGGTGGTGGTGGGGGGCACAGCGGAATTGATGCTGGAACAAGGATTTATTCGGGTGGGTAAAGACTTTCCCGTTTTTTTACATCCGCAAACGCATGAGGAATATGCGTTGGCACGAACGGAGCGAAAAACCGCACCGGGTTATACGGGTTTTGTGATTCATGCTGCACCGGATGTTACGTTGGAGCAGGATTTGTTGCGGCGTGATTTTACGGTGAATGCGATCGCTAGGGACAGCGCAGGGAATTTGATTGATCCTTATCACGGGATTGCGGACTTGCATGCGGGTGTGTTGAGACATGTCAGCGGCGCATTTAACGAAGATCCCGTACGTATTTTACGCGCGGCGCGATTTACGGCGCGTTTTGGTTTTAGCCTTGCACCAGAGACGTTAAACTTGATGCGCGACATGGTAGATAACGGAGAGGTAGATGCGTTAGTACCTGAACGTATTTGGCAGGAGTTAGCGCGGGGCTTGATGGAGCGTCAACCTTCGCTTTTTTTTATGACCTTGCGTCGTTGTGGTGCATTGGCTAAGATTATGCCTGAACTCGATGCATTGTTTGGTGTTCCTCAAGTTGTCCGTTATCATCCTGAAGTTGATACGGGTTTACATACTATGCTGGTGATCGACGATGCAGCCCGGAACGATGCGGTTCTTGAAGTGCGCTTTGCGGCACTCACTCATGATTTGGGCAAAGGGGTGACACCTGTAGCTAACTGGCCGCGGCATTTCGGACATGAAGTTGCGGGAGTCCCTCTTGTTAAACAATTGTCCGCGCGCGTGCGTGCAACAGGGGAGTGTGTCGAATTGGCACAGTTGGCGGCACGCTTTCACGGAGATATACATCGTGCTTTCGAACTTCGTGCAGATACTCTTATCCGTATGTTTGGCTTAACGGATGCCTGGCGTCGTCCGGCGCGTTTTGCGCACTTGCTTGAGGTTAGTCGCAGCGATGCACGGGGGCGGTGGGGGCACGAGCAGGCAACTTATCCGCAAGCGGCCTATTTGATCGCGTTGTTGGATACGGCTAGAGCGGTAAATGCGGGCTTGATTGCAGGTTTATGTACGGATAAAAGTACGATTGCGCTGGCAGTTGAACAAGCGCGTATTCGTTCAATTGAAACGATTGTTAATCAGCAAAAGGAGCAAAGTAATGCGTAAATTTATGATCCTGTTTCTGTTGGTTATGACACCTTCTGTGGCATGGTCAGACGAACATACTGATAATGCTGCAAAATTTGATCAGGTTTTTAATAGTGTTGATACCAATCATTCAGGTGCGCTTTCTAAGACAGAGGTGCAGTTTAAAGCGCCGGCATTGGCCGAGAATTTTGACAAGATAGATGTAGATCATGATGGTGGATTAAGCAAGAAAGAAGTGAAGGATTTTCTGGATGCGCTGGATAGACAACGTCAGTTTTTGCAGAATTTGGCGAAGGCAGACAAAAACAATAACGGCAAGTTATCTAGAGTGGAGGCGCAATCTCTACCCAATATCAGTGCGAACTTTGATGCAATTGATAAAAATCATGATGGTCAATTAACCCTTAAGGAAATCGCAGATTATGTGCGTGCCGTGGGTAACTCAGCATCTCAAGCTGAAATCCCAGCGCAAAATATTGTTGAACCCCTTGTCAAGTTACAGCAATCGGGTCAAATCGCCCCGTGAAAATCCTGTTAGCGACGGATTTAAATCTTTACCAAGGGCAATAACTTTGAATAGCTCACCCATTTCGGCGGGACTGGTGAGTTTTTGTAACTGCGAAGAAAGGGGCAAAAATTCCCGTAAGTTGTCAGGTGATATTCCGTCAAGCAGTTCAGTAATCCCGTTGTTTATCAGGAAAAATGCCTGATTGGTATAACCCATCAGCATCAGGCCCGCATCTATCCCTGTTTCAGCTATATCGGTAAAATTGACGTGCGCCGTTATATCTTGCAGACCGGGCAGATAGAAGGGGTTAGCGTGAGCCCGATGACGGTAGTGGCACATTAGTGTGCCCTCAGCGCGTTGAGGATGATAAAATTCTTTGGCGCCAAATCCATAATCGATGAATATCAGCGCACCCTGCGTTAAACGACTGGCGATGCTGTTGATCAGGCCGCGTGCGGCCAAACCGATTTCACTGACATAATCGTCCGGGACTTTTATTTTTTGTGCTGCCTCCAGCAAAGTGCCATCCGTAATTGTCCTGGCTTGCCAGATAAACCTGTTTTCATACCAGGCAACACCGAGTTCTTGTAGCGTCTCGCCGTGCCATTGAACGCGGTGAACGGGGAGTGCATCCAATACTTCGTTGGCAAGCACGACCCCGTTGAACGTGGAGGGCAGCGTATCCAACCATGAAACGAGAGAAAAAAGGTGGGGGATGCGTTGTAGTAGTAAAGCCTGTTGACGTTCGCGTAAATCTGCGCTCACTTCAAGGATATGATAACTTTCAGGTAAAAGCCCGTGGTTTTCCAGTTCGCTGAGTATATCCAGGGCTAATTTACCGCTGCCAGCGCCCAATTCCAGAATATGGGGGGCGCTCTCTTGCATAATTTGTATGCATTGTTTAGCTAATGTTCGTCCGAATAAGGGGGAGAGTTCGGGTGCCGTTATGAAATCGCCCGCCTCGCCGAATTTGTTAGCGCCTGCAGTGTAGTAGCCCAGACCAGGTGCATAAAGCGCAAGTTCCATATAGCGTGCGAAAGAAATCCAGCCCTGCTGTGCATCAATTTCATGGTGTATATGTTCAATGAGTTGGGCGCTGTGTTTTGCGGCTTCTGCATCAGGTTCGGGGAGGGACGCGTCAGGTAGAGTCGGCATGGTCAGGTATAATTCGCAAGAGGCATTTATTTTAATGGAGGGCGCGGTGCAAGGCAAAGTAATCTTAGTGACAGGCGGGGGGAAACGGGTAGGTGCGGCAATTTGCCGTCGTTTACACGCGCAGGGTGCAACGATCGCGCTGCATTATCGCACCTCGGTTGCGCCGGCATTGGCATTGCAAGCAGCCTTCAATGCGCAACGCGCAGACAGTTCCGCTATTTTTTGCACAGACCTGTTGGATATTCACGCCTTACCGCTTCTTTTAGAGCAAGTAATCAATCGGTTTGGGAGGCTTGATGCGTTGGTTAATAATGCCTCAAGTTTTTATCCTACGCCGCTCGATAGCATAGATGAAGCGCAATGGCGTGATTTAATGGGTAGTAATTTACAAGCCCCTTTGTTTTTAGCTCAGGCTGCAGCCGGTGAATTACGCCGTCAGCGAGGATGTATCGTTAATATTGTCGATATTCATGCAGAGCGGCCTATGCGCGGGCACTTGTTGTATAGCGTGGCCAAGGCGGGCTTGGTTGCTTTGACGCGTTCGTTGGCTCAAGAGTTGGCGCCTGAGGTGAGAGTGAATGCTGTTGCACCTGGTGTTATTCTTTGGCCCGACACCCCCGATTGGGAAAATTACGAGCAGCGTCGTCACATTGTGGCACATACCTTGCTCAAACGCGAAGGTGAACCGGATGATATTGCTAAAACGGTGAGCTTTTTAATACACGACGCCCCTTACATTACAGGTCAAATCATCTCAGTAGATGGTGGCAGAAGTATCAATATTTAATTGGAATTATTATGAACACAATTGCACAACCGATACATTTTGAGGCTTCCGGTAATTTCAATAAACTCAAGAACCGCCTGGAGCATCAAGTGGGCAAGGCAATTTTTGATTTTAATATGATAGAGGAAGGCGATGCCGTCATGGTTTGCCTGTCAGGGGGTAAGGATTCCTACACACTGCTCGATATCTTGATCACTTTACGCAAACGCGCCCCCATCGATTTTCGTATTGTGGCGATGAACCTGGATCAAAAACAGCCCGGTTTCCCTGCTGATATTTTGCCCAATTATTTAAAATCACTGGGTGTTGAGTATCATATTGAAACACAGGATACGTATTCTATTGTCAAAGATAAGATTCCTGAAGGTAAAACCACCTGCTCTCTGTGTTCAAGATTACGGCGCGGCATCATCTACAAGGTGGCGGGTGAGTTGGGTGCTAATAAAATTGCGCTGGGTCATCATCGCGATGACATGATAGAAACATTATTCCTGAATATATTTTTCGCAGGGAAACTCAAAGCAATGCCGCCTAAGCTGGTCACTGACAAAGGCGATCACATTGTGATCCGCCCATTGGCTTACTGTGTTGAGAAAGATATTGCCCGTTATGCGCGAGGGATGGCATTTCCAATTATTCCTTGTAATCTTTGTGGTTCGCAGGAGAATCTGCAACGGCAGAATATTAAGGAGATGCTAAACAAGTGGGAGCAGCAATATCCGGGGCGCAGCCAAACTATTTTTACTGCTATGCAAAATGTCGCCCCTTCTCATTTGCTCGATGGCGCACTGTTTGATTTTAAAGGAATGCAGATGGGGCAGGATGTGGCAGGGGGAGATCTCGTGTTTGATGAGGCGTAGGCAATGCAGATTAAATTTATAAGCAGGGAACTTTATTTATTTGTATGGGTCAATTGACCGCTGCAATTTATGACACTGACTATTTATGTGCGTTATAAAGTTTGATTTGCAATTTTCAATTAATCTGTAATAAAAGAAAGACTAGAAAAATGAAGAAGATTCTTGCTGTTGTTCTGTTATCCGCTGCTACGGCTCCTGCTTTTGCCGGTAGTTTAGATATGACTGGTTTTTACGCTGGTGCAACTTTAGGTGTAGGTAATGCGAATTTCTCAGCACCTGCTGCACCTGCTGCTGCCGTTACAGTAGAAAATCCAAAGAGCAAGCCAGTTTATGGCGTTTTTGGTGGTTATCGTTACAATAAAAATCTGGCTGTTGAACTGGCTTACACCGGTGCGAGTTACATTTACACCACGCCTACCGGTGGTGCGCGTACATTAAATAAGCAAATCGTCTTGGCGATGACCGCTGTTGGTACGATGCCTGTTAGTGATTCCGTTTCGGTATTCGGTAAGTTGGGTGTTGCCAGTGCTTCATCAGAAAACAATGCGGTTGCTGGCGAACAAAAGACCAGTCGCTTCGCACCTACATTCGGTGCTGGTGTTGAATACAAATTTACGCCAGTGATTACCGGTCGTTTAGGTGTTGATGTCTACGGCGTAGCTGCAACAATTTCGCAAGTTAAGCAAAACAGCAATGCAACCGTTGTGAACGCAGGCGTTTCATACTCGTTCTAAGTTAGCGTGTACGACAAAAAAGCCGGGGGATACTCCGGCTTTTTTGTCGTCGTGATTTGACTTCAGGGTTGTTTTAACCTTAAAACCTCAGTTCAATCCGCAGATTACGCAGATTCCCGCAGATTTTCAAACAGTTACAGCTGTTGGTGCTTTCACCTGATGGGTTGCCATAGGATTTATTGCAAGTATTTGTTTTAATAGGTTTTAATCTGTGTAATCTGCGGATAAATGCTTTTAATAGGTTTAAAGAATTCTCACTGTAAAACATCCGGGTATGCAAAAAAATATTCAGGCTGTTTTACGTAACAGAATTCCTCTGAACCAGCC
>CAIOSY010000009.1 GCA_903861075.1 uncultured Nitrosomonadales bacterium | reverse complement strand
TTCTGGTGTTCCTGCGAATTGAGTTCCTCGAAGCGGGCGATACGCGCCTTGGATTTGGCCTGACGTCCCTTAGGATTCTGACGCACCCACTCCAGTTCCTGCTTCATCGCCTTGGCATGCGCATCCATCTGTTTGTTTTCGGTCTCCAGCCGCGCGCCCTTTTGCTCCAGCCACGAGGAATAATTACCCTTCCACGGTATGCCGTGACCGCGATCCAGCTCCAAAATCCACTCGGCGGCATTGTCGAGGAAGTAACGATCATGGGTAACCGCCACCACAGTGCCGGGGAAGCGCACCAAAAATTGCTCCAGCCATTCGACGGATTCCGCATCCAGATGGTTGGTCGGCTCATCGAGCAGCAGCATATCGGGCTTATCCAATAGCAGCTTACAAAGCGCTACACGGCGCTTTTCACCACCGGAAAGATTTTTGATAACCGCATCCCATTCAGGCAAACGCAAGGCATCGGCGGCAATTTCCATCAACTGATCCGAACCGGAACCGGCTGCCGCAATGATATTTTCCAAACGTGCCTGCTCGGCGGCAAGCGCATCGAAGTCCGCATCTTCTTCAGCATAGGCGGCATACACTTCATCAAGTTTCGCCTGCGCCTGCATCACTTCACCCAATGCTTCTTCGACTTCCTGACGCACGGTGTTCTCAGGATTGAGCTGTGGTTCCTGCGCCAGATAGCCAACACGAATACCCGGTAAATGCTGCACCTCACCCTCGTATTCCTTGTCTACACCCGCCATGATACGCAGTACGGTAGATTTACCTGAACCATTCAGACCCAGCAGGCCGATCTTGGCACCCGGAAAAAAACTTAATGAAATATCCTTAATAATCTGGCGCTTAGGAGGAACAATTTTGCTCACACGGAGCATAGACATTACATATTGAGCCATTTGATTTTGCTGTGCTATTTTAGAAAGCGCATAGCTTACCGCAATTAACACTTAAAAAACTACTGCCTAGAAGATCTTATTTTCCCCTTGCCTTCATTTTACGCACCAGCACCTTGCGCAACTCTTCAATCAGCAACATGGCGGGCATAAATAGCACAATATAAAACCATACGTCATATCTTAGCGGCGCGGTGCCAAATAGCGCGTTTCCCCACGAAGTGTAATCAATCAATAGTAACAACAGGAGCTCAAAAGCAATCCCATACCAGATCAAGCGGTTGCGTCGGTGACCGCGACTAAACAGTGACAAACTAGGATGACGACACAGGTAAACATTAACAACTTGCATCGCGATAATCGCCGACAAACAGGCGGTCGTGGCTTGCAAATACAGGCTGTCGTGCGCGCCCGGCATTCCACCACCATGCCACCCGCCACCATGCAAAACATAGAAGAAAGCGGCCATGGATGCCATCGCTTCCAGCAGACCGAGGAACAAATAGGCGCGCAGCATGGTTCCCCAATTTAACAGGCGTTCGCGATGGGAGCGCGGCGGGCGCTGCATGGTATCGGGATCCGGTTTTTCCGCACCCAACGCTAATGCGGGCAACATATCCGTTCCTAAATCCACTGCAAGAATCTGAATAATGGTGAGCGGCAACGGGATTTTGAACAACACGAAAGCCAGATACGGTACCAATTCAGGAATGTTTGAGGTAAGAATATAAGTGAGGAATTTGCGCAGATTATCATACACGGCCCGCCCTTCCTCGATGGCCGCGACGATGGACGCAAAATTGTCATCAAGCAAAATAATATCCGCTGATTCCTTGGCAACATCCGTGCCGGACACGCCCATCGCAATACCGACATCCGCGCACTTCAGAGCCGGCGCATCGTTCACGCCATCACCCGTTACTGCCACAACTTCGCCTCGATGCTGTAAGGCCTGGACAATACGCATTTTCTGGTCGGCCGCCGTGCGCGCAAAAATCAGCTCAGGTTCGTCGAGCAGCAATTGCAAATCAGTATCCGACATCAGGCGCAACGTATCGCCAGTCACCGCCACCGGATTCACGGCCAGTCCGATCTCGCGGGCCAAAGCACTGGCAGTATGCGGATGATCGCCGGTTACCATAATGACGCGTATGCCAGCGGCATGACAGGTTTTAATCGCCTCCGGCACCGCATCGCGCGGAGGATCAATCAACCCGACCAGACCGGCAAAAATCAGATTTTCTTCACTTTGCACAGCATGCTCTGGCAAATCCCGATATGCCAGCGCCAGCACACGCAAACCTTGCTCCGCCATTTGTTCTTGAATAGCGAATAAGTTATCCCGGCCAACGGCATCGAGAACAACTATCTCACCGTGTAACCACAGCGAATTACACAACGGCACTACCGACTCCGGCGCACCTTTGCAATATAGCATCGTACCTTGCGGCAGCTGGCAAATCACCGACATGCGTTTGCGTTCGGTATCGAAGGGAATCTCGTCCAGCCGCTGAAATGCCACGTCGCCTGACGGCACGCTTTCCAACAACGCCACTTCCATGGCATCGCCCAGCCATACCTGATCACCTTCTTGCTCAACACGGCGCAAATCGTGACAGTTACGCATCACCGCAAACAGCGGCTCGCTGCCAGCCAGTTGCCCGACAGAATAATATTGATTAGAAATGTAGAGTTGCCGCAAGCTCATCCGGTTCTGTGTCAGCGTACCGGTTTTGTCGCTGCAAATGACACTGGCCGCACCCAGTGTTTCTACGGCAGGTAAATGGCGTACCAGCGCCTGCTTTTTTGCCATACGCTGCGTCGCCATCGCCAGCGACAAGGTAACCGTGGGCAGCAATCCTTCCGGCACGTTGGCGACAATAATGCCGATCGCGAACACCAGATTTTCCCAGAACGACAAGCCCATCCACTGTCCGATCAGGAAAAATGCCGCGCCGAGCAAGGTCGCGAATAAGGCAATCAGCCGCGACAAGTGGGCGATTTCTTTTTGCAATGGCGACAACGGCTCAGTGGCGGTTTGCGTCAGGCGCGCAATGTTGCCAAATTCGGTATGCATGCCGATGGCATACACTATGGCGCGCGCCTCTCCCGAAATCAGCGAGGTGCCGGCATGCAGAATATCGCGGCGCAAGGCGGGTTGATCTTCCTGTTCAGCCTTGGTGTCGCGCGACTGAGGGCGTGACTCACCGGTAAGATTAGCCGCATTGACACGCACCCCGAACGCTTCGATCAACCGGCAATCCGCCGGCACATCGTCGCCCGCCGTGAGCAATACCACATCGCCCGGCACCAATTCCGCCACCAATAATTGCACCGCATGTCCATCGCGCAATGCGGTAGTGTGATGCGGTAACAAATTACTCAGGGCGGCCAACGCCTTTTCTGCGCGGTATTCCTGCCAGAATGAAAATAGACCATTGATCAAAATCACACCCAGCACCGCGTAACCCAGCATCGCCATGCCCTGATCCGGATCGCGCCACTCAGCAAAAAAGGCCAGCCCCGCCGCCAACCATAAAATTAGCGCAAAAAAATGCGTGAACTCCTTGACAAGACGAAGCAGCAAGGATTTTCCAGCAATTTTTTCCAGCCGGTTTTCACCATAACGCCCCTGCCGGCGTAACGCTTCAGCCTGTGTCAAGCCTTGCGCAGAGCTGTGCAAGTGAGCATAAAACGTCTCAATAGAATGATGAAGCGGTTTCATAATGTTCCAATAACGAGCGGCCAGCCAATTTACAACACGAGATTGGTTTTAACCCCTTAAAACAAAAAACTCCCCGAGTTTCCCAGGGGAGTTTTTAGTGAACAACCGCCGTTTAATGAACCGATGCTTGCTCAGAGTTAATACCCGTATTTTGACGCACGTACAACTCATCCCACATTTCTTCGGCACGTTTATCACGTGTGAAGATAGAGCCTAAAATTACCATCAAAAATCCCAGGGGGATAGACAGCAAACCTGGATTTTTCAGCAGGAAGAAAGGTTTTTCCAGACCCATGATGCTGGTGGTTTGACCTTCAAATTTCTTCAAATCATCCTCAGCCTTAGCCTTTGCTTTCTCCGCTGCGGCAATATCTTTTTTCGTCTTTGCCAGCTCATCCTGCACCTGTTTTTGCAGAACCAGATCCGAAGAAACATTCAGCAACGCGGCCTCTATTGAAATCACCTTTTCGTTCAACTTAGCCAGCTTTTCCGCTACTGGTAATTTAGCCGCCTTTTCAGGTGATGCCGGTTTGGCAGGGGCTGAAGCGATACAACCTTCCATGGCAAACAATTCGCAAACAAAGCTTGATGCAACAACAGCGGGCTTAGCCTCTTTAGCGGCTTGCACAGGTTCTCCATCAATCACCTTTTTAGCCGATGCGATGACAGCCTTGGGATAAGTCATATTAGGAGAAATCATCACCAAACCAATAGCAGTCAGTGAACCGACCACCATACCAAGGATAATCCCCGTGGTGTTGCACTTCTTCCAGTACAGTGTCAGGAACACGGCCGGCAAGTTTGACGATGCGGCAACCGCAAACGCCAACGCAACCAGATGAGCCACATTCTGACCCTTAGCCATAATGCCGACGGTAATCGCGATCACACCGACGATGACAGAAGAAACACGCGCCGCAACAACCTGCTCCTTCGGTGTCGCTTTTTCGCCACGGATCACGCCGACATAAATGTCATGCGCCATCGCAGAAGCGGCAGCCAATACCAGACCGGCAACCACCGCAACGATTGTTGCAAAGGCAACGGCAGCAACAAAAGCCAGGAAGAAATTACCCAGCAGTGAGTTCTCACCCCCGCCCAGATATTGGGCAAGCAAGGGGCCTGCCATATTACCGCCTGCATCAACGGATGCAATCTTGGCTGAACCGACCAGCATCGCAGCGCCCGTACCCAGGAACAGAGTCAGCACATAGAAACCGCCGATAATACCCATCGCCCAGATTACTGAAGTACGCGCAGCTTGTGCCGTAGGAACGGTGAAGAAACGCATCAGAATATGCGGCATACCGGCAGTACCCAGCACCAACGCCAGACCCAGTGAAATCTGATCTATCGGGTTCTTCAGGAACAAACCGGGTTCTAAGAAACGCTGACCGAGTTCTTCTTTGCTCATGCCCGCAGCAGAGTCACCCAACAGCTTAGCGACTTGTGCGACCACTTTCTCATCACCAATAACCGCTTGCAGATAATCGGGCAAGCTAAAGCCATAAGGAGACCAGACCAAAAACACCAGTATGATTGACGCGATCACCAGCAGGACGGCCTTGGTAATTTGCACCCATGTTGTGGCCTTCATGCCGCCGAATACCACATAGGCCAACATCAACACCCCTACACCGATTACGGAAACTTCATAATCAATACCGATCAGCGTTTTGATCAACACACCCCCACCGACCATTTGTGCGGTCAGGTAGAAAGTCGACACGGTAATCGTCGAAAGTGCAGCAACCGTTTTGGTCTTTTTAGGATCATTACGGAAAGCCAGAATATCGCCCATGGTGTATTTGCCAATGTTACGGCAAGGTTCAGCAATCACCAGCAACACGGTAATGTAGGCAACCAGCCAGCCTACTGAATACATGAAACCATCATAGCCATACAAAGAGATCAGTCCGGCAATACCCAAAAATGAAGCGGCTGACAGATAGTCCCCCGCAATCGCCCAACCGTTTTGGATACCGGACACCGAACGGCCCGCTGCGTAAAACTCGGACGTAGTGTGTGTAGAACGCGCAGCCCAAAAAGTTATGGCCATGGTAATAGCGATAATCACGCCAAATACCGAAAAGGTCATCCATTTGAATTCATCTGCAACCGCGCCTGTACCTGCCAATGCCGCACCGCTACTGCACAAGGCGGCAACGGATAAAGCATACTTATTTAGCTTTGTCATGCTTATGCTCCCTGTGTTTCATTAATAATTTCTTGTGCCATTGCGTCAAATTCACCATTGGCCTTCTTTGAGTACATAAAAGCAATCACCCAAGCAACGACAAACTCCGACAAAGCAAACAGCAATCCAAAATTAACAACACCCCAAACCTTGACCTTGAATAACGCCTGAAAATAAGCAGCACCAATTGGCAACATGAAATAATAAATGATGGAAAAAATCATCAAGCCCCACAAGAAAAAAGTTTTTTTGCGGTGCAATGCCTGAAATTTTGGGTTGGCATCAATGGCCGCCCAATTAATAGTTGGTTTTGACATACTTCCTCCCTGAAGACAATCGACTAGTCAGACATCCTGACCCACTATAAACAACAAGCGTGAGATTACGTTAAGGCGGCCTGCAATGCAAGGTAATGATGGATCAACCCACCTCACTCACCCAGCGTTGTGCCTTTTCCAAATCGCGTAGCGCAACAAAATCGATGATATTTCTTTTTTTCGCCTGAACGGCACCGACTTGAAATAATTGCGCCGTAACCAGCGCATCCGCCAGCGCATTGTGACGTGCATCATTACGAATATCAAAGTGGCCAAGCCACTCATCCAGTGAACGGTAACGTGAAGCCAACTCCGGATTGAGCGCAGGCATAACATACGCCATATCAGACCAAAGATGATTGAAAGAATAGCCCAGATATTTGCGCATGGCGCGAACAATCATGGTTTTATCGAAGGTTACGTGAAAGGCGATCAACGGGTCTTTTTGCAAAAAATGTAAAAATGCCAATAAGGCATCCGCTGCCGGCACCCCCTCAGTCTGCTCGAAAACCCCGATCCCGTGCAGCAAAATATTTTCCCTGTCACTCGCGGTTTCTTGCTGCAATACACTATAAAAACAATCGCCCAGATCAATCTTCCCGTTGACCACTGCCACCGCACCAATGGAGATCAACCTGTCCTCCCACAAATTCAGACCGCTGGTTTCCACATCCACCACCACACAACGCGACGAATTTATTGCCCGAGGCCTTGTGACAGAGGGGATGTCTCGCCAGTCGGACAGTTTATGTTGTTGCACCTGCGTCAAATTATGCTGACTGCGCAACCAGCCTAGCAAACGGCCTATCACAGGTGATACTCCAGCGCTAATCTGGCTTGTAACTTGCGCGCCTGGCGAAAAGCCTCTTTCAAAATACGTCTGTCCAGCTCATGCAGAGATTCCGGGTCAATAAGATTATCGAGCTCATCGTCGCCCAAACCCTGCGCCTGCCCCTCATCATGATGACGCATACGCAAAACCTGAATAAACATGAACGCATCTACCCATGCTTCGATTTCTGAAGGATGAATTTTCAAACTCGCTGCACTCGCCCGCAAACGCTGTATCGTACTGGTCTGCGTTATACCCGTCGCAAGACTAAAAATACGCGCCGCATCCACAAAAGGGGTAATACCGCTAAGTTTAAGATCTAGCTTATGTTCTTTTCCCACCACAAAATCGCGCACCAGCCCCAAGGGCGGGCGAATAACGAGCGCATTTTCTGCCATTTGATGTAAGAAACGGGCATTCTCAACCGCAACCTTCATAAGCCAGCCGCGCAAGCCTTCGGCCAAATCATGCGCACCCTGCACAGATCTAAAATCAAAGAATATCGAAGCGTGCAGCAAGGCGAGTGGCGTTCCATTAACGATCCAATCGGAAAATTTTCGCTTCCATTCATCCAACGACAAACACCACTCCGGATTCGATGCCATCACATTACCCCGGCACAGCGGAAAACCACATAAAGCCAGGGTTTCATTGATACGACGAGCAACAGGCAATATCCATTCCCTCACGTTGTTTGCGGTCATACCTTCAGGCACGGTAAAAATCAATGCATTATCCTGATCGGTACTGAGGGTTTGCTCGAAACGCCCCTCAGAACCCAAGGCCATCCAGCATAACCGCCCCGCAAAGGGCGAATCACTCACACCACTGGCTGCATATTCCAACTCGACAATACGCGCCGCGAGTTGGTCATTAAAAGTTGAAATAAACTGGGTTAGTTGCTCGGCCGTCACCCCTTGCGCCATCATGTTATGAGCCATGCGACGAATATCGGCAGCAGACTGCTGAAATTCCTGGCAAGTCTTTGCATGCCGTATGCTTGAGCCAATTTGGCGCAATCCCACCCGCTGCAAAGCAAACAGATCTTTTTCAGACACCAAACCGACCAAACGCTCATTCTCGACCACCAGCACATGACGAAAACCCAACTTAGCCATCGTTAACGCGGCCTCGTATGCCAAGGCTTGCGGAGACAAAAAGGTAAGCTGTGTCGTCATAATACCGATCACGGCTTGATCAATATCAATTTGCGGCAATGCAATACGTTCGAGCACATCAGGCAAAGTCAGTATGCCCAACGGCCGACCCTGCTCATCAACCGCAATCATTGAGCCTACGCGTAATTCGTGCATACGTGCAAGCACATCACGCACCGACGTATCGGGCGTACAGGTAACCGGCGCACGACAGATAATGGACGACAGCGGACTGGTCAACGACTGTTGTTCAGCAGAGGATTGGGTATATTGCGCTTGAATAACCTGCTTGGAATGCTCCAGCAAATTGGCGATACGACGGGTACAAAAATCCCGGAAGGGCGCACTCAAGCCTAGCAGGGCATGAAAATCTGCCAGCGGTAATTCATAGCAAAAGGTGTCCATCACTGAACGATAAAGACTCGCCACGGGGCGATGTGCAAGCAATGCACCCAACGGGAAACATTCGCCTGCGGTCAGCTCCAGCCAGGTATCGGCATCACTTGCATGAGCGACGCTTTGCTCACCCTGCACCAAGCCTTGCTTAATGACCAGAAATCGTTCAACCACACCCTGTTCAGGCGCAACAATCACCTCGCCTTGCGCATAATAGCCCAGTTTTAGCCGCGCTATCATCCACAACAAATGCGCCATTTCCATACGGTCAAACGGCGCATGTACGGCAAAAAAAGCCAACTGGGAAGCGTAGACTGCATTCAAAACAGCACCTCACAGAACGGATAAAAACATGAACGCAGCAGCCTAAAACAACGGGAACACATGACTATTTTTCCTGGCCGCTTAACGTTGACTTTAAATTACTTTCCCCGGGTTCATCAATCCTTTAGGATCTAATGCCTGTTTGATCGTGCGCATGAGTTCCAACTCCAAAGGATCCTTATACGCGTGTATTGTTTCGCGTTTAAGTTGCCCCAAACCGTGTTCAGCGCTGATACTGCCCGCCAACTGAGCAACAATACCGTACACAATACGATTCACCTCATGCTCATTCCGGTCAATAAAACTGCTATTTTGTTTTGCGTCACACAGAGAAAGATTGTAATGAATATTACCATCCCCCATATGACCGAAGGCAACGATACGAATATTCGAAAAGGCATGCTTTAATGCCGTATCGGCCAACCCAATAAATTCTGCCACCCGACTCACCGGCACTGCAATATCATGCTTAATACTCAAACCCTCGCGTTTTTGCGCTTCACTAATATTCTGACGCAACTTCCACCATGCCTGAGCCTGAGTAGGCGCGACAGCGATAGCAAACTCCAGAATTTCGCCCCCAAAACGAGTCAAACCGCTACGCAAAACGCCATCCGGCGCATCCTTGGCGGCGACATCCAGCTTTATCAACAAATACCAGTTATAGGGACGACTAAAGGGTTCATGCGTATCTTGAATATGTTCAAATACCAAATCCAGGCAGTTTCGGGACATAATTTCAAAGCCACTGATAGCCTGACCACACACCGAACGCAGGTACGACAACAACCGTACGGCCACATCAGGACTGGCAATCGCGACACACCCCGTCACGGTCGCTTGCGGACGAGGATATAGCTTGAGCACCGCCGCTGTGATAATGCCTAAGGTTCCTTCAGCCCCGATAAACAGGTGTTTCAAATCATATCCGGTATTGTCTTTGCGCAATCTGCGCAGACCATTCCAAATCCGTCCATCGGGTAAAACGACCTCCAACCCCAACACCAGGTCTCTTGCACTACCATAACGCAGCACCCCAATCCCGCCTGCATTAGTCGACAAGTTGCCACCAATTTCACATTGTTGTGCTATCGCCGTAAGACCCAGGGGGAACAGACGATCTACAGACTCTGCCAGCCGATACAAACTGGCAAGCGTGCATCCGGCTTCAACAGTGATGGTGTAATTGACCGGATCTATGTCTCTCACCTGATTCATGCGAGATAAATTTAATACAATCTGTTCCCCCTCAGGCAAAGGAACACTACCGCCACACAGACTGGTATTACCGCCTTGCGGGACAATAGCAATTCGCCGGGATGCACAAAGTTTAACAATCTCGGCGACCTCGCTGGTATGGATAGGGAAGACAACCGCCAGCACAACCCCAGAATAACGACCGCGCCAATCGACGCAGTAAGGTATAGCCGCCTCACCCGACAACAGCTCTACCCCCGGCACCACTCCCAACAAGGCATCTATAAAGTCTGTAGGCATTTAATATTATGGTCTTTTTAAGGTCCAGATTTGATAAAGTGAAATGACGATCTGCAGCGCCATCGACATCCCCAATAGTCCACCCGCTGCAATCACGATAATAGCGTAATGAGAATCATATTTAGTCAAAAACCACGACAAAATATCCACAAAAACAGCCAGCATAGGAGACACCACGAGGAAACGTTTAAACCACACGTTAATTTCTGTTTGAATAAAAATGGAACCCAACATAAACAACAGCAAACTGATACCAAACAGATGAATATGAGACAATTTGAGCAAGCTTGACATCGACATACCCGTATCCACCTGGGCAAACTTGTGTATCCCTTCGTAAGTACTAAAGTCAGGCAAATTCATTCCCGAACTTTGCTGATGACATGCTAAACAGGTTTTATCCAGAATCGGTTTAATGTCTTTGAGATAGTGCTCTTCTTCAGCACCATCTTTTAGCCAGGCGACCATTACGCCACGGTCCTCATCACTAATATTTCCCGCCATAGGACCCCGGATCGCCGCTTCCAAACGCGTTCCACTACGATTACCGTAGTAGCTATTTGCCACATCTGCAACCGACAAACCCGGCTTACCATCATTCATTTCGTGCGACACATACAAATAGGATGATGCCATTAAATAACCTAACCCCACCAGCAAGAGGAAGCAGGTATATAGTAATTTCTCACTCACGGTACGATCATAAAAACGTTTCGGGACGATATAACCTTCTACGGCTGCCATAACTAATTCTCCAATTTAATGTGTCACTTTAAAACTCTAACGGATCAATGTCCAGTGAACAACGCAGTTTTTGCATTGCGATGCTATCCAAATGAGGCTGCCAGGCATGTAAAAACTGTTGTAAATCGCGTCTCGTATCAGCCTGTATCAATAATTGCGCGCGTATATGATTGGCTCGACGCGCAAGCGTAGCCGGCACGACACCCAATATATCAACCGGATATTTCAATTCACAAGCTGCCTGCCTGGCCTGATTAAGGTAGGCATAAACCTCAGACTCACTCATACCCTCGGCGCGCAATATCACCTGAAAGGCAAAGGGCGGAAAACCCGCCATGCGACGTTCTGCCAGTTGCAATGCGGCCCACCCGTCAAAATCATGATTCTGCAAAAAACGAAAGAGAGGATGATCTGGAAATTCAGTTTGTATCAGTACAGTGCCCGGTTTATCCGAACGCCCCGCTCTTCCTGCCACCTGCATCAATTGGGCAAATAGTTTTTCGGCTGCCCGGAAATCGCCACTATATAGCGCACCGTCAGGATCAAGTACGCCAACCAGGGTCAGCGCAGGAAAATCGTGTCCTTTAGCGAGCATTTGCGTGCCCACCAAAATATCCACTTCATTCGCATGAATCTGATCTCGCATCTTCTGCCAGGCTCGCTTATTTCTTGTACTGTCTCTGTCTACCCGCAAAATACGCGCGTCAGGAAAACGCGACTGCAATATACTTTCCACACGCTGCGTACCACTACCTACAGGATGCAATTCCGGGTGCGCGCATCCGGGACACACCGTTGGCATACGTAATTGATAACCGCAGTGATGACAACGCAACCGCTTCTCTTTGAGATGTAATACCATTTTGCCGGCACAATGCTTGCAATCGGACAACCAGCCACATTCCCTGCACATCATGACGGGTGCGTAGCCGCGACGATTGATAAACAGCAAGCTCTGCTCACCTCGTGCAAGACAGCGCTCAATATCGTGCAACAACACGACACTGATCCCCTCATGCATAACGGTTTGCTTGATTTGGATACACTTTATTTCAGGCAACCGGGCCTCTATTTGAGCGCGCCCCGTCAAGGTCAAAAGGCTATAACGCCCCGTTTTTGCATTGTGATAACTTTCAAACGAAGGCGTAGCCGAGCCCAACACAATGGGAATGCCTGCCCCATTCGCACGAAAAATAGCCACGTCTCTTGCCGAATAACGCAGACCATCCTGTTGTTTAAATGAGCTATCGTGCTCCTCATCTACGATAATCAATGCCAACTGCGGCAGTTCCGTAAAAACGGATGATCGCGTGCCCAGAATAATTTGCGCTACACCTGTTTGCGCGCGCTGCCAGTTTTGAAAACGCGCATTATCCGACATGCCACTGTGCAGACTAACCAGCGCCGTATCTGGAAAACGGCTCAGAAAATACCCCTCCAGTTGCGGGGTGAGATTGATTTCCGGCACCAGCAGCAATATCTGACCGCCACGATGCAGCACTTCATCCATCAAATGCACATACACTTCCGTTTTTCCACTACCTGTAATGCCATGCAACAAAAAACAATGAAACCCGGATGATTTCGTGACCCCATCCACTGCCAGTTTCTGCTCACCGGTCAGTTTATGCGCACACGAAAAGGTGTGAATGGACTGACGCTGAACAGGGGAATCAAATTCTTCAACCCAACCCTCCTTGATCAGCCAGTTCAACTGAGCACTTGCACTTGTCGATAGTCTATTCAACTGATCGCGAGTACAACTATGTAAAGCCAATTTTTCCAATAAACGACGTGCGACAACCTTACGCGAAGAAACCGTCTCAAATGAAGGAATATCTGCGCGCAGTCGATAATTCGGTACAGATTTAATCGGGATGGGCTTATCACCGCGTAGCGATGCGGGAAGTGCCGACATGACAGACTGACCGATAGGATAATGATAATAATCGCTGCAAAATTTCATTATTTTCAGCAAACTATCAGAAATCGGCGCAATATCGTGCAAGACACGGCTGACCGGTTTGATGCGTGTCAAGGAGACGGAAGTAGTGTCCTCACACTCAATGACCAGACCAACCATAGACCGATGCCGGAACGGTACTATCACGCGCTGCCCGACTACAACAGGCTCATCCACCGTGTAATCGAACAAGGTATGCAGGGGAATATCGAGGGCAACACGAACAATAGACATAGACAAACGGCTTACAGTAACATCAGTTTATTCCAGCATATACATGAATGTCAGATTAAACGTGCTATTTACGAGGTTGACTCATCCAGATAGGCCGTTATCTTAGCAAAATCGATAACGGCTAGATTTTCGGCGCGCAACTGAGAATTGATGCCAAGAACAGAAAAATCCTCTTCATTCAAATAGCTACGCAAAGTATTACGTAAAGTTTTTCTACGCTGACCGAAGGCCGTGCCGACAATCTCACCAAACAGCCTTTCATTTTTTACAATTATTTTATCCTTAGGTAAAGGAATCATGCGCACAATAGCGGAGTTCACCTTAGGCGCAGGACGAAACGACTCCGGCGGCACATCCAGTAATTTCTCCATATAGAAACGGTACTGCAACATCACTGACAAACGTCCGTACGCCGGCGTAGAATGATCCGCCACCATGCGCTCGACCACTTCATTTTGCAACATAAAATGCATATCGGTAATACGCTCTACATATTCGGCAAAATAAAACAGCAGCGGCGACGAAATATTGTAGGGCAGATTGCCAACAATACGTAACGGCGCAGCTAAAGTCGCAAGATCAAACTTGAGCGCATCCCCTGCATGAATAATCAGTTTTGTATCCGCTTTATCCTGCGGGTAGTCCGCTTCCAGACGCGCAATAATGTCGCGATCAATTTCGACCACATGCAAATGTGATAATTTTTTGAGTAACGGTCGCGTCAGAGCCCCTAAACCCGGGCCTATTTCTACCAGATTATCTTCGGCTTGGGGACGAATGGCACCGATAATATCCTCGATGATGTTTTGATCGACCAGAAAATTCTGGCCAAATTTCTTTTTTGCCTTATGCATTTTATAAACCTGAGAAAATCACCAAAACACGACGCTTTGAATATTCATTAAAAGGAGGAGTGTGAAAATTGCGCCATGTGTTCGGCTACTTTGAGCGCCTCTAGCAAACTACCGCTATGCGCACGACCCGTTCCAGCCAGATCCAGCGCGGTACCATGGTCGACAGAGGTGCGGATAATGGGCATACCCAGCGTGATATTCACACCCTGACCAAAACTGGCATGCTTTAAAACCGGCAAGCCCTGATCATGGTACAAGGTCAAAATACAATCACATTGTGAAAGTTTCTCGGGTGTAAACAGCGTGTCAGCCGGCAAAGGCGCGCTCACATTGATGCCCTCGGCACGTAATTTATCAAGCACGGGGATCATGACATCAATCTCTTCTCTCCCCAGATAACCGCCCTCGCCAGCATGAGGATTCAAGCCCGCGACCAGTATGCGCGGATTTCTCACCCCGAAACGGCTGCGCAAGTCCCGATAAATAATGCGTACAACGCGCTCCAACAAAGGCCCCGTAATCGCATCCGGCACATCTTTCAACGCAATATGCGTCGTCACCAATGCCACGCGCATCCCACCCCCGACCAGCATCATGACGACCTGCACAGTCCCGGTCAGCTCGGCTAAAAATTCGGTATGCCCGGTAAATGCGATTCCGGCGTCATTGATGATGCCTTTGTGCACCGGCGCGGTCACCATACCAGAAAACTCACCCGACAAGCAGCCTTGTGCCGCACGGCGTAAAGTCGCCAGCACATAAGGACTGTTCGCTGCATTTAACGCCCCCGCAACAGACGGCACGGCCAGCGGAACATGAATAACAAAAAGTACACCAACACGGCCCGCTTGCCACTTACGAGGATCCCACTCGAGCACGTCCAGATCCAGACCCAACTGCTGCGCACGCTGCTGCAACACAGCCTTATCTGCAATAACCACAATACTCCGTTGGGCGGAAGCAATTTGCACGCACAAATCTGGCCCTATACCCGCAGGTTCGCCTGCCGTAACCACCAAAGGAGAATAGCGCGCGTCCACTTATTTTTCTTCGGATCGATATTCAACGAACGCACGGTCTCGTAACTGACGCACCCAATCCTGATAGAGTTCTTCAGACTTGAACGTACCAATAGAAACACGTGCCTGCTGACGTTTTTGCTGATCACTGACATCGGTATTGCGCCGTTCCAACACTTGAATCAAATGCCAACCAAATTGCGTTTGCACCATGCCGACTTCGTTAATCTGTAACTTTGTAAAAGCAGCCTCAAACTCGGGCACAGTCTGCCCTGGGGATAACCAATCCAAATCCCCCCCTTGCTGTGCACTACCATCTTGGGAATAGCGTTTAGCTTGATCGGCAAAGCTCGCGCCCCCTTCAATATGCAGCTTAATCTCCAAAATCTGCTTTTTAGCTTCGGCTTCCGTGACAATCTCACTGGTTTTAATCAGGATATGCCGCGCATGCGTTTGGGTAATCACCACGGGAGCGCTGCTATTGCGTCGCTCAACTAACTTAAGAACATGAAAACCACTGGGACTGCGCAACACGGCAGTATGCTGGCCCGACTTTAAAGTCTGCAATTCATTTAAAAACAAAGGCGGAATGCGATCTCCTTGACGCCAGCCTAAATCCCCCCCGGTCAAAGCATCCTTCGCATCTGAAAATCCTGCCGCTACCTGAGCAAAATCTGCACCTGCAACAAGTTGGCTCAACGCCTGTTCTGCGCGCTCACGTGCTGCTCGAATTTTTTCCGCACTGGCTTGTTCGGGCACAACAACCAGAATATGTGCCAGATGATATTCTTCATTCTCAGTCCCCATCCTGGACTTATTGGCAAGATAATTATTCACCTCGGTATCACTGATAACCAGTTTGCTTTCAACTTCCCGCTCACGCAAACGAGTGGATAAAATTTCGGCACGAATTTCTTCACGAAATTTTTTAATATTCACACCTTCTGATTCCAACTTAGCCTGAAATGCGGCCATAGTCGCAAAGTTATTTTGCTGTGCTATCCGCGTAATAGCCAGATCCAACTGAGTATTATCCACACGCACACCCGTTTCCTTTGCATATTGCGACTGCAACATTTCGGCGATCATGCGCTCTAAGATTTGCTTTTCGAGTACCGTCTGATCAGGCAAGGGCGTTCCCTGTTTTGTCAACTGTCCAATAACGGTTTGCGTCCGCTCCTCTAATTCATGGCGCGTAATAACATCATCATTTACCACCGCCACAACCGCATCTATCATCGCGACTTGGTGTTGTGGGTCTATATGAGCCAGTTCGGCGGCAAAAAGCGCGTTGGTGGTTAACAGGAAAACGCTTAGCAATACAGAAATTTTAATTTTCAACATGATCATCTCTTCAGATTATTTAACTGTTAGCGCTTTAATTGGGTTTGTCGTTCAGCTTTTTGTAGCCGGGCACACTTTGCTTCAGCAAGGTCAGCGGATCTGAACCAATTTTCACCAAATCATTCAGTTCAAGCTGCACAAAAATACTCGTATTAGCTTGCTGTGTTCCGACCGTAAAACTTTGCACCACCAGTCGCAACATCCAGCAACTTTGTTCATACTCCAGACCCGCCACGCCATTTAGCAGCCTCTTATCGGGAAAGGAATAATTCCACTGCCCCACCGCATGCCAATTACGCGACAACGGCCATTGCCCGGAAACATTGATTTGGCGCAACAGAGGTGCTGCGACCGAATAATTATTCCCACCGATTGTGGTATAAGGCACGCCCCCAACAGTCGGATAGATCACGCCATTGATGGTCGTTGAACCTGTCGCCGTCGCCACACCCGGAATCAAGGTGCCGACGGTGTCACTCACAAAACGATAACCCAGATTCAACACCTTCCCTGCTTCAGGGCGGTAATGCGTCATGAGGTTATAATGCTGAATATTCGCCACACTCGGACTGTATTGTAACTCGCTGTCAAACGACCAGGTCGAGCTAGCACGCCCTGACGCGGCCAACAAAATATCCGACTTATTTGTCGTGGTCGTCGGAGCAACCAGATTAACCTGAGGCGTGGCAAAACTAAAACGTTCACCCACCGTCAGCTTCAAATACTCCGCGCCATTATCCTGACCAAGAAAACGCGAGGTGACTGCCAATGTGACCTGATTTGCATCCCCTACTCTATCATTACCAAAAAAACGATTTTCGGTAAACATCTGAACAAAGCTAAAGGGGGCTTGCGCCGAGTCGTACACAGGCAATGAATTCTGATTCAGGTAGGGTACATACACATAATAAGCACGCGGCTCTAAGGTATTAAGATAGTCCCGCCCGAACAAATTAAGATCCCGTTCAAACACCATACCACTATCAACACTCAGCAGCGGCAAAGTACGTGTCGCATTTTGCAATTGTGTCAGATTATTTACACCCATCGCGTACTCGGTAGCGTGTAAAGTAAACTTCGGCGTGATGTAATAAGCGGGCGAACTGAGTAAAGGATAACTGACACTAGGCGCGATTACCATACGCTCACCGTTCAATGCCGTAGGGTGACTGAAACTGACATACTCGGCGGACAGGGCTATCGTCGCAGCGTCATACTTTCTCGAACCCGTTAACGTCAGTTGAGGCAAGCGCGCGTAGGGCACACCGATCGGTGCCAGCGGATCCTGCAACGTCTGGTAGCGTTGTACTCGCGCCGTGCTGTTCCACCATCCGGCAGCGTAGGTTAACGATGCATCCTGTAGCAGATTGACTTGCGACGTTGTGTTGATCAGGCTCGACAAATCACGATAATAAGCATTATCGGAAACACGATTAAAATTGATTTGGCCACTGAAGCCGCCCCCGAGTACTTCACTATGCTTAAGACCAAAACGAGCCCGGTTGCTGTTCGTTAACACATCACCCGGCAACACATCGATATTGACTTCCCCTTTAGAGTCCAGTTGCAAATAGCGGAATTGACTATTGAGCATGAGCCCGCGCTTCGTCATGAAACGTGGCGCAAGGGTTGCATCATAATTCGGGGCAATATTCCAATAATAAGGCAGCGTCAGTTCACTCCCCCCCTTGCTGGTACTACCAATGACGGGCGACAGAAAACCCGATTTGCGTTGATCGTTCAGCGGGAAGTCCATCCACGGCGAGTACAAAATCGGCACATTCATGAATTCGACCCAGGCGTGATGCGCAATACCGATTTGCTCATCTCGATCTATTTCCAGGCTGTTCATTTTAAGCAACCAATCCTGCTGATCAGCCGGGCACGTGGTATAGCTCGCATTATCCAGGCTGTAATGCTGTTGATCCTGAATATGCAATATATCGCCTGAACCTCGCCCGTCATTTTCTTTTAAGAAAAATACCGGCAATTCCATATAGCCTGCGTGCGTATCCATATTCAGTTTCAAATGGGGTCCGCTCAGTGTGCTGCCCTTTTGTGCCACAACCACCGAACCTGAGCCCTCAAGATCCGCTGTTTCCTGGTCATACAACAAACGATCAGCCGTTACAGTCTGATCCGCTTTAAGCAAAATAGCATTACCCGTCGCCACAACCTGGTTTTGCTTATCGCCTGTCAGATTGTCCGCCTCCAAAAACACTGGCTCTTCCGGCGCAACAGTTTCAGACGCCCGCGAGGATTCCGCCATGACAGAATGGGAAAAAAGGTACAACAAAGTGAGTGCAACAGGCTTAAGACGAAACCGCATAATATTAATAAGGTGGTAAACTTTTGCAAGTTTACCATTAAGATCTATTTAAAATCCTACTATGCAACGACAACAACAATTGACCACCTGGCTACAAAGCCAATTTCCGAGTGAAATCTTTAATCTGACGCCCGCGTCAGCTGATGCCAGCTTTCGCCGCTACTTCCGGGCCGGCTACGCTGACCGCACCTTAATCGTGATGGATGCCCCTCCCGAACATGAAGATTGCCGTTCATTCTTACACGTAGCGCGTCTATTTGAGAACGCGGGCGTTCATGTGCCCCATATTTACGCTAAGAATTTAGAGCAAGGATTTTTACTGCTTTCAGATTTGGGCAACACCACTTATTTACAAGCCTTAACAACTGAAAATGCGCGCACTTTGTATACCGATGCGACCAATGCTCTGATTAAAATTCAACTCGCCTCCAAAGAAGATGAACTACCTTGTTATGACGAAGCACTGTTATTGCGCGAGATGAGACTATTTCCAGAGTGGTACATCAACAAACATCTAAATATTACGTTAACGCCAGCACAAAACACCAAGCTGGAAACTGTATTTGCCCGCATTGTCGCCAACAATCTATCGCAACCGCGCGTGTATGTGCACCGCGACTATCACTCGCGCAACCTGATGGTCACTGAACCTAATCCCGGCATCATCGACTTTCAGGATGCAGTGTACGGCCCGATTAGCTATGACTTGGTCTCCTTGTTCAAGGATGCCTATATCAAATGGGACGAGTCACAAATTATCGACCATCTTATCGGCTATTGGCAAAATGCGCGTCGCGCAGGACTCCCTGTACACGAAGACTTTGGTCAGTTTTATTGGGATTTTGAATGGATGGGTGCCCAACGCCACCTCAAGGTATTGGGGATTTTTGCACGGCTATGCTATCGCGATGGTAAAGAAGGATATTTGAAAGATATGCCCCTGGTGATGAGCTATCTGCGTGCCACGGCGGCACGGTATGTAGACCTCAAGCCCCTGTTAAACCTGCTCAACGAACTGGAACCGCCATTAGAAGCACCAACCGGTTATGGGTTTTAATCCGGGGGAGGCACGATGAAAGCCATGCTACTTGCCGCAGGACGAGGTGAGCGGATGCGTCCGCTCACTGACCATACGCCCAAACCCTTACTCAAGGTGGCGGACAAAGCGCTCATCGTATGGCATATCGAAAAACTGGTTGCTGCGGGCATCACTGAATTGATTATCAATCATGCGCATTTGGGCGCTCAAATTGAAACCGCATTGGGCAACGGCCATCAGTTTGGCGCACAAATCACCTACTCGCCAGAAACTGCCGCCTTAGAAACGGCAGGCGGTATCGCCCAAGCGCTACCCTTGCTGGACGATCGTTGTTTTGCCGTCATTAACAGTGATATTTATTGTGATTATGATTTCAACCGACTACCCGACTGCGCCGCCGCACTGCACTTTTGCGATGATGATGCTCATCTGATACTGGTAGACAATCCTGAACATCACCCCGATGGGGACTTTTGCCTGACAGCGAATCGCATCACTTCATTTCGGACACCGTCTGTCACGCTGCATCCTGCATCCTGCCTGACTTTCAGCGGTATCGGACTGTATCACCCCCGATTTTTCAGCCCTATTCCCCGTGGCAGTATTGCTCCGTTAGCACCCTTACTGCGTAAAAGTATAGTGAAAAATAAAGTCAGCGGCGAATATCACTCGGGCACCTGGATCGATGTCGGTACACCACAACGTTTAGAAACACTCGACAGACAATTACGCACGACCAAGCCATGACAAATACATTGCAATATGCCGAACGTCGCGTTTACCTGCTCCAGAAAATGCAGCAAGGTATCGCGATCATCCCCAATGCGCCCTTGCAACAACGCAATGCCGATGCGGATTACCCTTACCGCTTCGACAGTCACTTTCATTATCTGAGCGGCTTTGAAGAACCTGAATCCGTCCTGGTTCTCATCGCAGGCCAACGCCCGCTGTCTATCTTATTTTGTCGTGAAAAAGACCCTGAACGTGAAATCTGGCATGGCTATCGATCAGGCCCTGAAGCGGCACGTGACAACCACGGCTTCGACGAAGCTTATCCGATCAGCAAACTGGACGAGAAGTTGATTGAACTCATGGGCAATCAACCTACCTTGTTTTATCCCATGGGCAATAGTAGTACGTGGGATCAACGCTTGCTAAACCTTCGTAAAACGGTGCAAGAAAAGTCGCGTATCGGCATCAGCGCACCCGGTGAAATTCGGGATGTACGCACCTTTATCAATGAAATGCGTTTATTCAAAGATGACTATGAACTAAAGATCATGCGTCATGCAGCGGAAATTTCGACCACGGCACATAAGCGCGCGATGAAATTTACTCGTCCGGGTCAATTTGAATACCAGGTTGAAGCCGAACTTTTACATGAATTTTGCCGCCACGGGGCACGCAATCCCGCCTACACCTCAATTGTGGCAAGCGGTGCAAATGCCTGTGTGCTGCACTATATTGAAAACAATGCCAAACTTCATGATGGTGATTTATTGCTGATAGATGCGGGTTGCGAATTTAACGGCTATGCTTCTGACATTACCCGCACCTATCCCGTTAATGGTCAATTTTTAGGTGCACAAAAAGATGTATATGAAATCGTATTAGCCTCTCAGGCTGCGGCTATTGCAACCGCAACACCAGGAAAAAACTGGGAAGATCCGCACAATGCGGCGTTGCGCGTGTTGGCACAAGGATTTATCGATCTAAAACTCTGCCATGGCAGCGTAGATGGCATACTGGAAAGTGGCGACTACAAGAAATACTATATGCATCGCACCGGTCATTGGCTAGGAATGGATGTACATGATGTCGGGGAGTACAAAATCGACGGGAATTGGCGCGCCTTGCAAGCGGGAATGGTACTGACAGTCGAACCGGGGTGCTATATACGTCCTGCTGATGACGTTCCAATGGCCTTATGGAACATCGGCATCCGTATCGAGGACGATATCGTTATCACCCGTACAGGCAATGAAATCTTAACTTTGGCGGCACCCAAAACAATTAAAGAGATCGAGGAGGTCATGCGACATGAATGATTCCAACTACGATATCGCCATCATAGGCGGTGGGCCCGTCGGCACAGCTCTGGCTCTTGCCTTGCGCAACAGCAAACTCCGAATCTGCCTGCTGGAAGTTCGCCCTGCTGGTGCCAGCACCGACACCCGTGCGCTGGCCTTGTCCTACGGTAGTCGCTTATTACTCGAACGCTTGGGCGTATGGAACAAGATGCAGGAAGTTTCCAGCATCAGCACCATACACATCTCACAAAAACAAAGTTTTGGCCGTGCGATATTGCGTTCGACTGAACTCGCTGTGCCAGACCTAGGCTACGTACTGCCGTACAGCACATTGCAAGATTCATTGACCGACGCCGTACACGTTTTCACCCGGCTTCACGATGACAGGATACGCACCATCCATAACGCAAGTGTCACCGAGCTTGCGCCCGAAGCGGATCATACACGGATTAGCTACCAGTTGATCGGTGAACAACATACCCTGCTCGCTCGCTTAGCCGTCGTCGCCGATGGGGGAAGATTGCTAAATGCACAGTTCCCACCTGCAATACATGACTATGGACAAAGTGCTCTCATCACGCACATAACGTGCTCCTTGCCCAAAGTCAGCACCGCATTTGAGCGTTTCACCCCCCAGGGTCCGGTTGCCTTATTGCCCTATAAAGAAGGTTACGAAATCGTGTGGACGGCTCCCCATAAACACATCGATGACATGCTAACCTGGGATGATGCACATTTTTTGTCTGAATTGCAGCAGCATTTCGGTGATCGTGTCGGTAAGTTTTTAACTGCGGGAAAACGCAGCAGCTTCCCGTTGGGATTAAAACGCGCACCTGACCAATCGCCTATGCCGCATACCGTACTACTGGGCAACGCCGCACAAACCATGCATCCGGTGGCCGGACAAGGATTTAATCTGGGCTTACGAGATGCGTGGGAGCTCGCACAAACAATATTGGATGCGGCTCCCGAATCACTGGGCTCAGCGGCGATGCTATTAGACTACAAAGGACGTCGCCGTTTAGACAGGGAAGCAGGTATCCGCTTTACGGATACGCTGGTACGCCTATTTTCCAATGACCTGGCTGTGCTTGATACGGCACGCGGCATTTCGCTCACCGCACTAGATTGCCTGCCCTTTGCCAAAAAGTTTGTCGCCAAACGTATGATGTTCGGTGCAAACGGTTAATCTACAGTTCAATCACCACCGGCGTGTGATCAGACGGGCGCTCAAGTTTACGCGGTGCTTTGTCGATCACGCAGCTTTTGCATTGCGCCACCAGCGGTGAACTGATCAAAATATGATCGATGCGCATGCCTAGATTTCGGCGAAACCCCATCATGCGGTAATCCCACCAGCTGAAAGTTTTATCGGCTTGCTCGAATAAGCGGTAACTATCCGTCAACCCCAGTGCCAGCAGGGCTTTGAAGGCGTCGCGTTCAGGCTCACTGACCAGCACATTACCGACCCAAGCGGCCGGATCATGCACATCACGATCTTCCGGTGCGATATTGTAGTCGCCCAGCAGCACGAGCTTAGGATAGCGCACCCGCTCTTCTTTTAACCAGCCATGCAAAGCGGCCAGCCAGCCAAGCTTGTACTGATATTTGTCGGAATCTATGCTCTGACCATTAGGAATATATACACAGATGACACGCATATCGCCGAAAGTGGCGGCAATCACGCGCTTTTGCTCATCCACATAATCAGGAATACCCGTTTGCACATCCGTAGCCGGTACACGGCTTAAAATCGCCACGCCGTTGTAGGTTTTCTGGCCGATAAACACGCTGTGATAACCGGCTGCCGCCAGCTCAGTGTCGGGAAAGTCGGCATCCTGCTGTTTAGTTTCCTGCAAACACAGCACGTCGATCGGATTAGCGGCCAGCCAGTCTAGCACCTGCGGCAATCTCACTTTTAACGAATTAACGTTCCAGGTCGCAAGTTTCATATATTGCAAATCCATTTGATTATATTGATATTCATTTCTGTCATTCTATTTCGTGGGGCGTATTGTGGGGTAATTGCGCAGTCATTGCAGTTCATGTGTGGCATCTATCCAAAAATGCCGATATATATTTCACCATTATGCAAAATCTAAAAATCTTCCAGCCAGTCAGCGGTAATCTTTTGCTTGAATACGTCGAGAACTCAACATGAAGCCGCATGGCGAAATTGCTAGGTTCAGTTGTCATTGCGGGCATCCTGAAACAAAAGACCCGCCAAAGTGTGCATCATTGAGAGGCATGGCGGGTGTATGAGCGCAATTATACAGGAGCGGTATTCATGCTGACGGCCCGCGATCATCGTCAGGCGCTTCAGCCAAACCATTATGGCGCAACAACGCGTCGATGGCAGGCTCACGTCCCCTGAAAGCGGAGAACGACTGCATGGCAGGGCGAGAACCGCCAACCGCTAATATTTCGGCTCTAAACCGTGCACCGACTGCAGGATTGAGTACACCTTGTTCCTCGAACAGGCTGTAGGCATCCGACGACAATACTTCCGCCCATTTATAGCTGTAGTAACCGGCACCATAACCACCGGCAAAAATATGTGAAAAACTATGCGGAAAGCGATTATATTCAGGCGGAATAAGTACGGCGACCTCGCGGCGCACTTCATCGAGCAACTGCAAAATTGATTTATTGCCATCCGTATCAAAATCACTGTGCATCAACATATCAAACAAAGCAAACTCAATTTGACGCAAGTTTTGCAAGCCGCTTTGAAAATTCTTTGCCGCCAGCATTTTATCAAACAGCGCTCGCGGCAATGATGCGCCGCTATCAACATGGCGGGTCATATCGCACAACACGTCCCACTCCCAGCAGTAATTTTCCATAAACTGACTAGGAAGCTCGACAGCATCCCATTCCACGCCATTAATGCCGGACACACCCAAATCTTCCACTTCGGTAAGCAGATGATGCAAGCCATGACCAAATTCGTGGAACAAGGTAATAACATCGTCGTGCGTAAACATGGCAGGCTTATCGCCAACAGGGGCAGCGAAATTGCAGTTCATATAGGCAACGGGCGTTTGAATCAGCGCATCGACGCGACGACGGGTGATCACATCATCCATCCAGGCCCCACCCCGTTTACTCGCTCTGGCATACAGGTCAAAATAAAACTGTCCTATCAGCAAACCTTGTGCGTCGCGAATATCGAAAAAACGCACACTCTCATGCCACACTGGCGCGATAGACGCAACAATACGCAGGTCATATAAAGTTTCAACCAAACTGAACAAGCCTTTCAACACGGCATCTTCAGGGAAGTATTCTTTCACTTCCTGTTCAGAGAAAGCATAACGCTGCTCGCGCAACTTCTCACTGGCATAGCTAACATCCCAGGAATGCAATTCAGCAAGCCCAATTTGTTGCGTTGCAAATTCACGTAGTTCACCCAAATCCTTTTCAGCATAAGGGCGGGCACGTTTTGCCAACTCGCGCATAAAATCGACGACTTGCCCGGGTGTTTCGGCCATTTTGGCAGCCAGCGATAATTCAGCATAATTGGCGAAGCCCAGCAAACGCGACTCTTCACTGCGCAACTGTACAATTTCCTCCATCAGCGTTGAATTATCCCACTCAGGATTACCAAATTCCGAGGCGCGCATCGCATAGGCACGATACATTTTTTCCCGTAACGCACGATTGTCGGAAAATTGCATTACCGGCATATAGGAAGGCGCTTTCAAGGTAAATAACCAGCCGGTTTTTTCAGCTTCCGTCGCCGCCTCTTGCGCCGTTTGCAACACATCGTTGGGCAAACCACCCAATTCATCCTTATTTTCGATGAGCAAAGTAAAATCATTGGTGGCGTCGAGCAAATTATCGGAAAACCGCGACGACAATTCCGATTGCTTCTCCTGAATAGCCAAATAACGCAACTTCTTCGCTTCCGGCAATTCAGCGCCACCCAGACGAAAATCGCGCAACTCATTTTCGATGATTTTCTGACGGGTCGCGCTCAAAGTTAAAAATTCGACGCTGCTGCGCAATAATTTGAATTTATTGAACAAATCCAGATTCTGACCAAGCTCTGCATAATACTGTGTCATCGCAGGCAGCGTGGCATTGTAAGCCTCGCGCAATTCCGGTGAATTCATCACTGCATTCAAATGACCTACCGGCCCCCAAGCACGCGACAGACGTTCATGCGCATCTTCCATAGGAGCGACAAAATTCTGCCAGGTAGGCGGGCGGCTATCGGCCAACAAATCCGCGATTAGTTCGCGGCAATCCGTCAACAACGCATCAATCGCCGGTGCAACATGTTCAGGTTGGATCTGTGCGAAACGCGGCAGACCGGAAAAGTCGAGCAATGGATTCATAAATAAGCCAGGTGAAATTCAGTAGGAAAGCAATTTATATTTTACTATGGAATGACTGACACTCAACGCCCGCCTAACTTAAAGACCAGAAACGTCGCAATGGGAGGCATACACAATGGTGCCTTTTTAAGGTGGGTGATTTGGCAATCACGACATCACGACCTTTTCGCCACACGATGCACAAAAAGCGGCATTTTCACTTAATTTTGCGCCACATGACATACAAAAAAGCGTATCTGACTGGGGCGTTGCTTGCGATGCGTTATTGCTGAACGGTTCGGACATCTGATACAAAGCTTGCTGGTATTGACGACGAAACTCGAGCGGTGCGGCAATCGTATCAAACGCTTCACTTGTCCCTCCGGAGCCTACAATCACAATATCACCATAACCCAAAATTCTGCCGAAGATGCTCTGATCGACTTTTATTGATTCAATCTTGGAAAGATTCATCTCCAGCGTGCGTCTGGAAATCAACCCGACTTTCACAATCACCCGCCGATTGGTGATCGCATATTCGCTGGCGTACATCTCGATAAAAGGCGCAATGAACAAGGTTAACAACGCTCTCATCGACACAAAAATAATCCAGTGCGGATGCGTAGCGTAATTTACTTTTTCGCCCTGAATAAGATTGTCATCAACATAACTAGCCATACTTTCTGCCCTTCACTATCCGCACCTTGTCGTTTCAGTCCTAATTTGCATACACAATCTTGCCATCAACCAGCGTGTAGCGTACACGTCCTTGCACTTCGTGCCCGGTAAAGGGAGTATTTTTCCCCTGGCTTTTCAGCGCAGAAGCCTCTACTTTCCAGTACTTTTCCGGATCGAAGACACAGACATCAGCCAGCGCCCCCACACTCAAATGCCCCGCATCTAAACCCAGGATCTGTGCCGGCTGCGCCGTAACACGCGATAGCGCCCCGGCCAGCGAGACTTTATCCTGCTCCGCCCATTTCAAAAGCAGCGGCAACAGCAATTCCAACCCCGTTGCACCCGATTCGGCTTCAGCGAAAGGCAATTGTTTGGCATCTTCGTCCACCGGCGCATGATTCGAACAAATTGCATCTATCGTGCCGTCCAGCAATCCGGCACGCAACGCGGCTTTATCACGCAGACTGCGCAACGGTGGCGTCAAACGGCAATTGGGATCAAAAAAACCTATATCCATTTCAGACAAATGCACATGATTCATCGAGACATCACAGCTCACCGCAAGCCCCTGCTGACGAGCTGTCCGAATCATCTCCACACCGGCTGCGCTGGAAACGCGGCAAATATGCAGCTTCACACCCGTTTCCTTTGCCAGCATCAACATGGTGGAGAGTGCAATGGTTTCGGCACACACAGGAATCGCCGGCAGACCGCAGCGCGTCGCAACTTCACCATCGTGCGCCACGCCATCTTTGGACAAATAACTATCCTGGGGCCGCAACCATACCGAATAACCAAATGTTGCAGCATATTGCATCGCACGATAAAGCACACGGGTATCGGTGAGTGGCGCATCCGCCTGACTGAAGGCCACACAACCCGCATCAACCAGCTCCGCCATTTCGGTCAGTTCTTTTCCCATCAGGCCCGTGGTCAGTGCCGCGACCGGATAAAGGCGCGCCTGATGAAGATTTTTAGCGCGATGCTTTAACATTTCCACTAAACCCGGCTCATCCAGCGGCGGATCTGTGTCAGGCGGACAAGCCAGACTGGTGATACCACCGGCAACGGCCGCATCCATTTCGGATTCGAGTGTGGCCATATATTCAAACCCCGGTTCACGCAGGCGCGCCGCCAGATCAATCAGACCCGGACAGACAATCAGACCAGTCGCGTCTATCACCTCGGCGGCTTTAAATCCCGCAGGGGCATTGCCGATTGCCGCGATGTATTGATCTATGATGAACACATCCAATTGCGCATCGAGGTTGTTTCTCGGGTCGATCAATCGACCATTTTTGATATGGATATTCATTTATTGCTCCCGGCCAGGGTACTCATCACCGCCATGCGCACCGCGATACCGAAGGTCACTTGCGACAGAATCACCGATTGCAAACCATCGGCGACGCGAGAATCAATTTCAATACCGCGATTCATAGGGCCCGGGTGCATGACGATGGCATCCGGACGGGCATAGGCCAGCTTCTCTTCGGTCAGCCCGTAATTTTTAAAGTATTCCTGACCGGATGGCAGCGCCGCACCCTGCATACGTTCATTTTGCAAGCGCAACATCAACACCACATCGACGTCTTTTAAACCCTTCGCCATGTCGTGATACACCTGCACGCCCAGATTTTCCACCATGGTAGGCAGCAAGGTTTTGGGCGCAATCACGCGCACTTCCGGCACCCCTAAGGTCGTCAGCGCATGAATTTGCGAGCGCGCCACCCGCGAATGCAACACGTCCCCAACTATCGCCACGCGCAAATTGTGAAATTCCTTCTTGTAATGACGGATGGTAAACATATCGAGCAAAGCTTGCGTCGGATGCGCATGACGCCCGTCTCCGGCATTGATGACGTGAATTTCCGGTGCCACATGGCGTGCAATCAGATGCGCCGCACCGCTTTGTGAATGGCGCACCACGAACATATCGGCATGCATCGCGCACAGATTATCGACTGTATCGAGCAGCGTTTCACCCTTACTGGTGGAGGACGAGCCGATATTCAGATTGACCACGTCCGCCGACAAGCGCTTGGCAGCGATTTCAAAGGTGGTGCGGGTGCGGGTGCTGTTCTCGAAGAACACATTAAACACCGACTTGCCATGCAGCAAAGGCACTTTCTTGATTTCGCGGCCTTCATCCAGATCTAAAAAACCCGCTGCACGGTCGAGTATGTCGCGCATGATGCGCACCGGCAATCCTTCCGTGGTGAGTAAATGCTGGAGTTCGCCGTGTTTATTAAGCTGCGGATTTTTCATGGATACCTCTATCAGCATTGACGACAACGCAGGCGGCGGGTTCATCAAAATAGGCCTGCAAAATTTGTTGTGCGGCATACTGGTCGAGCAAAATTTTTTGCCCCCGCCCGCGTATGCCTTGTTTATTGAGTTGTTCGCTGGCGGCCAGCGACGAGTAGCGCTCATCGACCAGCAAGGTCGTCAGACCATATCGACCGTGCAATCGCTTGGCAAAACGCTGACACAACGCCGTCAATTCATGCTGCGTACCGTCATCGCTGCAAGGCAAGCCAACCACTAACGCACAGGGTTGCCACGCTTGCACCAGTGCACTAATAGCCGCGAAGCGCAGCTCATTTTTTTCTTCGGAGATGGTGATCAGCGGCTCGGCGCTGGATGAAAATGTATTACCGACAGCCACACCTATGCGTTGCGTACCAAAATCAAAAGCGAGCAGCGTTCCAACGACAGAATTAACGAGCGATCCTGCCGCTTCACGCATGACCGGCATCTTCAACCAGCATCGAATAACTTACTCCCAGCAATGCCATGGCAGCACCGAGTCGCTCTTCTGCGGGCAAGTGAAATAAAATATGCTCCGTAGCCGGCACAGTGAGCCAGATATTCTCGTTAATCTCGTGTTCCAACTGACCGGGCTCCCAACCTGAGTAACCCAGTGTCACAAGTAAGTTCGCAGGCCCTCTACCTTCAGAAATAGCCTCAAGAATATCTTTGGACGTCGTCAGTGCCAGCTGATCGGTAATCCGTAAGGTAGATTGCCAATCCTGCCGGGTATCGTGCAGCACAAAGCCGCGCTCAACTTGCACTGGACCGCCCACATACACAGGTCTATTGACGAGCTGTGGATTATCCAGAGGAATATTGATTTGATTGAACATATCCGACAGTGTCAGGCTGATAGGGCGATTGACGACAATGCCAAGCGCGCCATTTTCATCATGCTCACAGATATAAGTCAGTGTGCCGGCAAAAAAACCTTCTTGCATGGCAGGCATGGCAATCAGGAAATGGTGAGTAAGATCGAATTTAGACATAGGCTTATTGTAGCTGGCTAAGTGAGGCAACACAATTCAAAGCATCGCATATTAAACGTTGCATCTGGTACAGACTGTTAACGCCGCCAGAACTGGGGGGTAAACAAAATCAGCACAGTGAAGATTTCCAGCCTACCTATAAGCATCGCTATCGTACAAGTCCACGTCTGAAAATCGCTCAATACACCAAAATTGCTGGCCGGCCCCACCACCCCAAGACCGGGGCCTGCATTATTAATACAGGCAATAATGGCCGAAAAAGCGGAAATAAAATCAAGGCCGCTGATGAGCAGCGTGAAAGTGAGCGTAGCCACGCTCATAAAATATAAAAAGATAAAACCCAGCACTGAAAACACGACGGTATTTGGAATAACATGACCGCCAATTTTCATCTGATTTATTGCCGCAGGATGCAGTAACTTAACGAACTCCCGTCCCGCCTGCTTAACCAAAACCAGCGTGCGTACCATTTTAATCCCGCCCCCTGTGGACCCGGAACTTGCTGCGATACAACTCAGAAACAACATCCACAACGGTGCAAAAATCGGCCACTGATTAAAATCAACACTGGCAAATCCACAATCCGTAGCCAGCGACACCAGGTTAAAACTGGCATGGCGCAGCGCCGTTAAAAAACCGGGATAAACACCCTGCCACCAAAGAAAGCCTGCAATAGCAATGCAACTGAGCAATATCAATCCTAAAGTGGACAGTCCCTCCACATCAAGCCGGTAAGGCCTGAGACTTTTGGCGCGTATAGCCAGAAAGTGTGTCGCAAAATTCATCGAGGCAAGCAACATGAATACGATCAGTACAGCCTCAATGGCAGGAGAATTGAAATAACCTACACTAGCATCATGAGTCGAAAAACCACCCAGACCCATTACCGCAAAGGCATGACAGATTGCATCCAGCCAACTCATGCCTACCCATTTCAGCGCTGCGATACACGCAATCGTAATTCCCCCGTAGACCAACCAGAGATTACGCGCAGTTTCTGTGATGCGCGGCGTCAACGCCGAATCTTTCATAGGGCCTGGTGTTTCAGCTTTAAACAACTGGCGTCCACCAATACCCAGTAAAGGAAGAACCGCTACCGCCAGCACAATAATACCCATACCGCCCAGCCAGTTTAGCTCATGCCGCCAGATGTTGAGTGCAGAAGGAAGCGTATCGAGACCAACCAATACCGTTGCACCCGTGGTTGTCAATCCCGACATCGTTTCAAAATAGGCATCGGTAAAGGACAAATCGGGCAACACCAACAACAAGGGCAGCGTTGCGACCGCCGGCATCGCCGTCCACATCGCCACGACCAGCAAATAACCATGACGGATTGACAACTCCCCCTTATAGCGACGCGTCAGCATCCACATCAAAATACCGGAAACCAGGGTCCACAACATCGCCAATAAAAAATCCTGCAGCACCGCCATCTGACCCTCAATCAGCGCTGTCAATATGGGCATCAAATACGCCAGGCTAAATACGGCCAGCATCAATCCTAACGCATGAATAACGGTAAGTGCACGTCGCATTAGAAGAATCCAATGTTAACAAAAAAAAGTTTCTCAACTTTTTTAACCATCGCTTTATTGATCACAAATACGATGACGTGATCCTCGCTCTCAATAACGACATCATGGTGACCCATAATGACTTCTTCGCCTCTCACCACGGCGCCGATAGTCGCGCCCTTAGGTAAATCAATTTCATCGATACGCCGACCCACTACGCCGGAAGATTTACGATCACCATGAGCGACCAGCTCCAGCGCCTCCGCCGCACCTCTGCGCAACGAATGCACCGCAGCCACATCCCCCTGACGCACATAAGCTAACAAAGAGCCTATCGTGACATGTGCCGGCGACAGGGCAATATCAATTTTCCCGCCTTGCACCAGATCTACATAAGCACTGCGATTAATCAAGGCGATGACTTTACGCGCCCCCCCTTGTTTGGCCAGCAAGGCCGACATAATATTGTTCTCGTCATCATTGGTCAGCGCACAAAACACATCGACCTCGCCGACATTTTCCTGCTGCATGAGTTTTTCATCGGTGCCATCACCATTGAGCACAAGCGTATTGGACAATTCTTCAGCCAGCATTTCACACGATTTTTTGTTGTATTCAATCAGCTTGACTTGATAATCATGCTCCAAGGCTTGCGCCAAACGACGACCAATATTGCCACCACCGACGATCATCACACGCTTGGTAGGCTTATCCATACGGCGCATTTCTTTGAGCACACTGCGGATATTATTGGTCGCAGCTATAAAGAATATTTCGTCCCCCTCTTCGACGACGGTGTCGCCTTTAGGGATCAACGGGCCATCTTTACGGAAAATAGCAGCAACCCGCGCGTCAATATGAGGCATATTATCATGCAACATACTCAGCGGATTTCCCACCAAAGGACCGCCTTTAAACGCACGAACGGCCACTAAAGACGCCCTGCCCTGGGAGAAGCGCAGCACTTGCAAGGCTTCCGGGAACTCAATCAGTTTACTAATGTAATCCGTCAGAATTTGCTCGGGACAAATCGAAAAATCCACACAAAAATTGTCTTTATTGAACAATTCCGGTCGCGCCAGAAAATCCGTGGAGCGTATACGTGCAATACGGGTGGGGGTGTTATAAAGACTGAATGCCAGTTTACAGGCTACCATATTCACTTCATCGCTTTGTGTTACGGCCAGCAACATATCCGTATCTGCAATCCCTGCCCGTTCCAGCACAGAAGGATGAGAAGCATTGCCCGTCAAGGTACGCAGATCCAATCGTTCCTGCAACAAAGCGAGCTTGGATGCGTCCGAATCGACCACCGTAATATCATTGGCTTCGCTCACCAAACTTTCAGCGACGGTAGAACCAACCTGTCCCGCACCCAATATCAATATTTTCACGGCATTCCCTTAATTTTCAGACAAACGCTGAGCGCGTATCCAGGCTTTCCATTCATTAAACAGCGTCTCATTGCACGCAGCAATGACGGAACGCTGCCAGACATCACCCGCAGCAAAATCATCCGAGTCGATGCAACTGACATATCCCCCCATTTCTGAAAAAATAAGCATACCCGCCGCATAATCCCACAGCTTTTGTCCGCCATGCAGATACAAGTCATAACGCCCCATCGCCGTATAGCACCAATCCAGCGTACTCGCACCAAAGTTGCGCTGCGAGGCATAGGGCGGATGCGCCGCGAGTGATGCGGCCAGCGCAACATCCAATCTTTTCATGTCAACATTGGCCAAGGCCTGCGCCATGGTCTCACCGGACAGGCGGGTACAAAGCTTTTCTCCGTTCAGGTAGACGCCCTTACCTAACTCAGCGGCAAACATCTCATCCAACACGGGATTATATACCACCCCCAACACGCTCTTCCCGCCGCGCAGCAAGGCAACCGAGACCGCAAAATAGGGCAATCCATGCACAAAATTAGATGTCCCGTCTATCGGATCGACACACCACAACCCGTCTTGAGACGACTGCCAGATTGCCTGCTGCTCTGACTCGGCCATTTCCTCACCCAACACAGGCACATTGCAAATTACCTGCAGCTTTTTAATCAACGCAGTTTGCGTGGCAATGTCGGCCTCAGTACAAAGACTGCCATCAATTTTATGCTGATGCGCCACTTTAAGATAACGCGGCATAATCTCTTCGGCCGCGACCAGCTTAACGGCTGCGATGGTCGCTTTAAGCCAGGCGCTCATCCCTGAAGAGCCTGCTTTGGACAGAATATGCTTATCCATCACTCGCTTTTCCATTTAATCGAACATCCCATACTTGCCATTTGCACCTGCGGACCGCACCCGGTCTGTGCAATTTCTCGCATGGCAACAAACAAATCGCGCGGAGCATGCGCGATGGCTTCCTTACGAGAAGCATCCAAACGGCCACGGTATTGCAATTCAAGATTGGCGTTGAATCCAAAAAAATCAGGGGTGCACACCGCACCGTAATCTTTCGCCACTTGTTGGGTCGGATCCAGAACATAAGGGAAAGGATATCCATATTCCTGGCTCACACGCTTCATGTTCTCAAAGGAATCCTCTTCATAATCGGCAATATCATTGGACATAATCGCGATACTATTGATGCCAAACTGCTGCAATTCATGCGTATCTCGCACCAGACGATCGCGTATCGATTTCACGTAAGGACAATGATTACAGATAAACATTACCAATAAGCCATTTTTGCCGCGCGCATTAGCCAGGTTATATCTAACCCCGTCTACACCCAACAAATCAAAATCCTGAGCCTTCTTGCCAAAATCACATAGTGGCGGTTGCAAACTAACCATTTCACATTCCTGAAAAAAAATTATCGTTAAACTTGCGTAGCCATTTTTAGCCGCTGCGGTATATTATCATGTCCATACACCACTCATAACAGGTTCATGATGCCACGCTTTTATTGCCTCCCGCCACTGCCGTCCACTGATACTTATAGTTTGCCTGCCGATGCAGCACACCATGCCAGTCGGGTATTACGTCTACGCGAGGGGGATCCCGTACAATTGTTTGACGGCAATGGGCATGAATGCCATGGCCGGATTGCAAGTTTACCCGGCAAACACGTTATCATCGGCAATCTTATTCATACAGATATCAACCGGGAATCAGCCTTGAAAGTGGTATTGGCGCAAGCCTTATCCAGCAGTGAAAAAATGGATTGGGTCATTCAAAAAGCCACTGAACTGGGTGTAAGCGAAATCCAGCCGCTGGCAACCGAGCGCAGCATTGCCAAACTCTCGGCTGAGCGTGCTACAAAACGCACCGAGCACTGGCAACAAGTGGCCATTGCCGCTTGTGAACAATGCGGGCGCAATGTATTGCCGATTATTCATGCGCCCCTGGACATCATGGTGTGGCTGCAAAAAATACGGGGAAGCACTCACAGCAAGTTTATCCTGCTACCTCAGGGTGCAGCATCACTCCAGTCGCAGCAAAAACCGGATGGCGCTGCCGTACTGTTAATCGGCGCAGAAGGCGGATTTAGCGCCGCCGAGAGTGACTCCGCGCTGCTTTGCGGTTTTACACCCATCAAACTGGGTGCGCGTGTATTGCGCACCGAAACCGCCGCTGTGGCCGGATTGTCCGCACTGCAAACCCTCTGGGGCGATTTTTGTTAAGCAAACCGCTCCGTAGCAATATTGCTTATTTCAAACAAGCAGACGGCATGATACGCACCCACTGAATAGGACTCCAATGCCAATCACAACAACACCTGCTGATTTTGTTTCCTGGTTTCGCTCAGTCGCACCCTACATCAATAGCTTTCGGGGTAAAACCTTTGTCATCGCCTTCGGTGGAGAAATGGTCGAAGATGGCAAATTTGTCGCACTGACCCATGACTTCAACCTATTAGCCGCACTGGGAATCAGACTGATCTTAGTTCATGGTGCCCGGCCGCAAATTGAACAACACTCGGCACGTAAAAATCTGGATGATCTTTACCATCAAGGGATACGCATAACCGATGCCGAAACCATGCAATGCGTAAAAGAATCCGTCGGTCGCGTGCGAGTTGAAATTGAGGCTCTGCTCTCGATGGGGCTGGCCAACTCACCGATGGCGAATGCCGACATACGCGTGGCTGGCGGCAATTTCATCACAGCACAACCGATAGGCGTGATCAATGGGATTGATCTGCAGCATACCGGCAGCGTTCGTAAGATTGATGTCGCCGCTATTAACAATCGCCTAAACTACGGCGAAGTGGTATTGCTCTCACCGCTTGGATTTTCACCCACGGGCGAAGTGTTCAATTTAACCCTGGAAGATGTTGCAACCGCGACAGCGATTGCCTTAGATGCCGACAAACTGGTATTCCTAATGGATACCGATGGGGTGCAAGGACAACAAAATGAGTTAATCAGGGTATTGACCGTCGCCCAAGCGCAAAATGAATTGTCCTCCCAGCGCTTTCAATCAGACGACGTTAACCTGTTTCTACCCTGCGCCATTCGCGCCTGTGAAGCCGGTGTCGCACGCACGCATCTGATCAGCCGGCACACTGACGGCGCGGTGCTGCAAGAACTATTCAGCGATGAAGGTATTGGCACGATGGTGGTCGAATCGACCCTCAACACACTGCGCGATGCATCTATCGAAGATGTCGGTGGAATTTTACAATTATTACGTCCGCTCGAAGAGCAGGGCATACTGGTGCGACGCTCGCGCGAATTGCTGGAGCAGGAAATCGAGCGCTTCGTGGTTTTAGAGCACGACCACCGCATTGTCGGTTGCGCCGCGCTCTACCCCTTCCCTGACGAAGCCGCCGCCGAACTTGCCTGCCTTGCTGTGGATATGCAATGCAGGGATAAAGGCTATGGTGAAGCCATTCTCGATCACATGGCTGTGCTGGCCAAATCGCAAAAACTTAAAAAGTTGTTTGTATTAACGACACGGACCGCACACTGGTTTTTAGAACGTGGCTTTGTCGAAAGCCCCGTCACTGCGCTGCCCGCACAGAAAAAATCACTATACAATTACCAGCGAAAATCCAAAGTATTTGTCAGAGAAATCTGACCCATACGCTATTTGTAAACAAGGGCATTACCGGGCATCCCCTTAATTTATTGGATTTTCAATCTGCACCCCAGAAAAAAGGAGGTCCGGTTTCCCGGACCTCGCTATAAACCGAATTAACGACGCAATTACTTTACCGGTGCTGCGGGTGCTGCCGGTGTTGCAGTCGTTGATTTCGTTTGATGACCGCTGCCATCGCAGGCAAACACACTACCGGACACACCGAACATCAACAACATTGCGAATAATGCCTGTTTCATAAATGCACTCCTGTTAAAAAATTAAAACGATTCGATAGTGCCGAATCACCGTAAGACGCATCTTGCCTCTACCTCAATCTGATCGTCAAGGATCTCTTGCAGTTTTTACACAAATTCACTACATCCTTTCATTAGCCATACCAGCAATGCCTACTGTTAATTTATAAAAATCAGAAGACTGAACGTTGTCACACAAGCGCTATCTTGCGATACAGCGTTTGCCGGCTGATGCCCAAACGGCGAGCCGCAGCAGACACATTCCCGTGGCTGTCTTGAAGGGTCTGTTGAATTACAGCGAGCGAAAGTTCTTTCAGGTTCTGAGGAACGGTGCTGCCAGGCAAAATATTCTCCGCATCTGCTGCCAGTTCATCCATCAGATCATCCGGCAGATGCTGCCAGTCGATACAGTTTTCATGCGCATCCAGCATGGCGCTTGCGGTACGCAATAAACTAGAATATTGACGAATATTGCCAGGCCAGGGATGACGGCTCAATTTCACGAGTAGTTCCGGCTTCAAATAGACGGCATGCTCTGGATTGTGTTCGACCAATATGCGCTCCGTAAGCGCCTGAAAGTCCACACGTTCACGCAAGGCGGGCAGATTCACCGTCAAGCCATTGATGCGATAATACAAATCCCCACGGAACATGCCTTTATCTACATCTTCGCGCAACTTGCGATGCGACGCACAGATCAGACTGAAATCGACTTCGACAGCTTTCCCCCCCCCGAGCGGCACCACCAGACGCTCTTGCAACACGCGCAACAGACGGGTTTGCATTGTGAGCGGCATATCGCCGATTTCGTCCAGGAACAACGTACCGCCTTGTGCCTCGCGCAGGTGACCGATACATCCCTCACGACGGGCGCCCGTGAACGCGCCGGGCACATAGCCGAATAATTCCGCCTCTATCAGTTGCTCGGGCAACGCGCCACAGTTGATGGCGACGAAAGGTTGGTCACGACGCGGCCCGCTCTCATGCACAGCCCTCGCAAATAACTCCTTACCCACACCGGACTCGCCATACAGCAGCAAAGGAATGGGTTTACCTGCAACGCGACGCGCTTTATCAGTAGCACTGTGCCAGAGTGGATCGCCCAGATCGAGTTTGGACAAGGCGTCTGCCGATGGGGAAGCAGAACGGACAGATACCACCCTGTCTTCCGCTGCATGTACCTGTATAAACAATGGCGTACCGTCATACAAATGGATTGGTCTGGGGGCCATCATGCGTTGCTGATTTCGCACGAGCAACTCATCCAACCGCACATCCAGTACATCAGCGACCTTTACACTGCCAATATCGTTTGGCGACAAATGCAGCATCTCTAATCCTGTCCGGTTCGCACCCGCGACCCAGCCATCGGCAGAGATAGCAATAATACCTTCCGCCACCGAACCAATACCTTCTGGATGGGCATGCAGATGCAAACGGGTATGGCGCTGACAATTCGCCAGCATTAAACGGTTTTCTATCATCCTTGCTGCCATACTGACCAAACCCAGCGTGTGAGGATGACGATGGCGGTGATCCCCTGAAATGTCAATAATGCCCAGTAATTTTCCGTCCGCCGACATGATGGGCGTGGCCGCGCAGGTAAGGAATCCGTTGCGCTCAAGGAAATGTTCCGCACCATGCACTTCAACAGAACTCGCCTCAGACAGTGCGGTACCGATAGCATTCGTCCCGCGATATTGTTCCTGCCAGCTGGAGCCTGTAGAGAGCGCAACGCGTTCCGCCTTATTAAGAAAACTCACATCACCCAAGGTGTGCATCAGAGTGGCATGCTTGTCGGCAAGAATCACCATGCTTTGGCTGTGCTTGACCTGTTGATGCAGATATTCCATGACGGGGCGTGAATGCGCCAGCAGGTCATGATTCGTTGCCAGCGCATAACGCAACGTATTGCCGGTGATCGGATCAACATCCATTAGCCTGCCTGCCGGTAACACACCCGCATCCAGACTGCGCCGCCAGGAACGCGCGATCCGCTCATCCAGCGTGCCATCGGGGCATTCGCCATATTGCAACAGATGCGAGCGTGCCTGGCGCAACGCTAATGCTGATTGAGTCATACGATCTCCCCAAGTTGATGCAATGGAACTTTTTTCGAAGTATAGAGGAATGGCACAGCGCTGCAATAGCTTAGCCCTCAAAATAGCTACGATTGTCTCGTTTTGTGACAGCTGTATCAAACTGAAACGTAACACCCATCTGTACGAACAAGTCTGTCTAATATTTTTTCTAATACAATCAATGGCAAGCATATTAAGGCCGTACTGGCCTGTTAATTGCGTAACTGGGTATGCAGGACAGCAGTAGGCGCGATCTGATTGATCGTCATTCAATATAACGAGGAGAAAATATCATGATTTATGCAGCTCCAGGTGCCGCCGGCGCAAAGATTCAATACAAAACCCAATACGACAATTTCATCGGCGGCAAGTGGGTTGCCCCGACCAAGGGTGAATACTTTGATGTCATCACGCCCATCAGCGGAAAGGTGTACACCAAAGCCGCACGTTCCGGTGCAGAGGATATTGAATTAGCACTCGATGCAGCACACGCTGCTGCAGATCAATGGGGAAAGACTTCCATCACCGAACGCTCCAACATCTTGCTGAAAATCGCCGACCGCATCGAAGCCAATCTGGAAGTCCTGGCCTACGCCGAAACCGTAGACAATGGCAAAGCGATACGCGAAACATTGAATGCTGATATTCCCTTGTCCGTCGATCACTTCCGTTACTTTGCCGGTTGCCTGCGCGCACAGGAAGGCCATTTGTCCGAAATCAACGAGACAACGATTGCCTATCACTTCCATGAACCGCTGGGTGTCGTCGGCCAGATCATTCCGTGGAACTTCCCTATTCTGATGGCGGCCTGGAAACTAGCACCGGCGCTCGGTGCAGGTAACTGCGTGGTACTCAAACCCGCCGAGTCCACACCGATCAGCATTTTGATCCTGATGGAGCTGATCGCCGACCTGCTCCCCCCCGGCGTGCTGAACATCGTCAATGGTTTTGGTCGCGAAGCCGGTATGCCTCTGGCGAGTAGCCGTCGCATCGCCAAAATCGCCTTCACCGGATCGACTACCACAGGCCGTGTGATTGCCCAGACCGCTGCCAACAATTTGATTCCCGCCACACTGGAACTGGGCGGGAAGTCACCGAATATTTTCTTTGCCGACGTGATGGATAAGGATGACGGCTTTCTTGACAAGGCGATTGAAGGTCTGGTGCTGTTTGCATTCAATCAGGGGGAAGTGTGCACCTGCCCATCGCGCGCACTCATTCATGAATCCATCTACGACAAATTCATGGAGCGTGTATTGAAACGCGTCGCTGCCATCAAACACGGCAATCCGCTGGACACCGACACCATGATGGGTGCACAGGCATCCAAAGAGCAGCTGACCAAAATATTGTCCTACCTTGAACTGGGTGTACAAGAAGGGGCCGAAGTGCTGACAGGCGGCGCACAAGCCAATCTGAGTGACGATTTGGCTGGCGGTTATTATGTACAGCCGACATTATTTAAAGGCCACAACAAGATGCGCATTTTCCAGGAAGAAATCTTCGGGCCGGTGCTGGCTGTCACCACCTTCAAGGATGAGGCTGAAGCGCTGGAATTGGCTAACGACACTTTGTATGGTTTGGGCGCAGGCGTATGGAGCCGCAACGGCAATGTGGCCTATCGCATGGGTCGCGCCATCAAGGCGGGTCGCGTATGGACTAATTGCTACCATGACTACGCAGCCGGCGCAGCCTTTGGTGGCTACAAGGAATCGGGAATCGGTCGCGAGACGCACAAGATGATGCTTGATCACTACCAGCAAACCAAGAATCTTCTGGTCAGCTACAGCGAACAAAGACTCGGCTTCTTCTGATCTTGATTATGACGGTCTGTTAAAGGTTTCCCAGAGCGGGCGGTTTACGGCCTGCTCTGCGTCTCACAGCAACGGACTGGCTCCATCCCCGCCCGTTTTTTATGCGCGGCCGGTTAAATCTCCCGATGAAGCGACTTGCCAGGGCGCGACTTTAAACAGCAGCAGCATACCCGGGACAGCCATCAGCGCACACAACATAAAAAAGCCATACCATCCCATAACCTCGACCAGCCAGCCTGTCGCCGCATTGGCAAACGTGCGGGGCATCGCCATTAAACTAGTGAACAAAGCAAACTGTGTCGCGGTATATGCCGGGTGTGTAGTCCGTGCGATAAAGGCGACAAAGGCAACCGTACCTAAACCGACGCCCAGCGCTTCAAGTCCGATCACCGCCGCCAGTTGCATGCGTTCCAATGCACCAATTTCAGCGTGATAGCCTATGGAGGCCAGCCAGGCAAAGCCGAATATTGCCAGCACTTGTACTACACCAAACAACCATAGCGCCCGGTTGATGCCGATTTTCACCATCCAAAGCCCACCCAGCATACCGCCTATCACCGCGGGCCAAAGTCCTGCATTTTTAGCAATTAAGCCTATGTCGGTTTTGGAAAAACCCATATCAAGATAAAACGGCGTGGCGAGCGCGGTACACAGGCTATCACCCAACTTATAAAATAACAAAAAAGCCAGTATTAACAATGCACTGCGTAAACCCTGGCGATTGATAAATTCACGGAAAGGTTCAACTACCGCCTCACGCAAAGTCTTCGGCGCAATTACAAGTGGCGGCTCTTGCACCAACAGCGTCATCACTATACCGGGCAACATAAACAAGGCAGTAATGATAAATACCATACTCCAGGGCATAAAATCCGACAAAATGAGCGACAAAGAACCCGGTACCAAACCTGCAATACGGTAAGCATTGACATGAACGGCATTACCCAAACCCAACTCCGTATCAGCCAGCAACTCACGGCGATAGGCATCCAGAACAATATCCTGAGTTGCGCCCAGCACGGCCAGCAGCGTCGCGCACCAGGCGATAGTAGAAAGCTGACTCGCTGGCGAAAACCCGCCCATACCTGCAATAACAACCAGCAAACCAATCTGCGTCAGCGCCATCCAACCACGACGGCGTCCCAGCATTGGCAAGGCATAGCGATCAAGCAACGGCGACCAGATGAACTTCCAGGTATAGGGAAACTGGATCAGCGCGAACAGACCTATGGTTTTAAGATCGACGTGCTCACTGCGCAGCCAGGCCGGCAACAAATTGAACAATAAATACAGCGGCAAACCCGAACTAAAACCGGTGAACACACAGATTGCCATGCGGCGGGTGAAAAGCTGATTGATAACGCTCATACTCCGCGTTGAAAGCGATAAACCGCAGTACTGCCCAGCAGGTTAGGCAAAAAACCGACTTCACGCCCACCGGTCATCACACGGCGTTCAGTAATACTGATGCAATACAAACTGCAGAAATTCTCAAAATCATTGAGGGTACACAAATGAACATTCGGGGTGTCATACCACTGGTAAGGTAATTCGCGCGACACGGGCATATTACCCAGCACGACATTAAGTCGACTGCGCCAATAGCCGAAGTTTGGAAAGCTAACGATACCCTCGCGTCCGACGCGCATAATTTCCTGCATCAACGCCTCAGTATGACGTGTTGCCTGGAGGGTCTGCGAAAGAATGACGAAATCAAAAGCATTATCCTCAAAATCGGACAACCCCGAATCCAAGTCATTCTGAATGACATTCACACCATTCGCGACACACATCACAATGTCGACATCGCGTATCTCCACACCGTAACCCCGCACCCCTCGTGTATCCTTCAGATAGCGCAATAAACTACCATCGCCACAACCTAAGTCCAACACTTTGGCGCCCTTGGGAATCCAGGCCGCAATGGCTTCGAAATCTGGACGTTCCGCAGCCAACGATTCTATACTCATACTTTCACCCCGCAACGAATGTTGGCAAGATAGGCGCGCACGACATCCATATACTGAGAGTCATCCATCAAGAAAGAGTCGTGCCCATGGTTGGAAGTAATTTCGGCATAACTGACATTGCGATGATTATGCAGCAAAGGGCGGACGATTTCCCTCGAGCGTTGCGGCGAAAAACGCCAATCGGTCGTAAACGAAATCACCAGGAAATTGGCACGCGCACGCGCAAAGGCTTTATTTAAATCCCCCTCATAATCTTGTGCAGGGTCGAAATAATCCAGCGCCTTAGTCATTAACAGATAGGTATTAGCATCAAAATAGGCCGCGAATTTATCGCCCTGATAACGCAGATAAGACTCAATTTGAAACTCCACTTCATAACCATAATTATATTGCCCGGTTCGAAGTTCTCTGCCGAATTTATCAGCCATCGCATCGTCTGATAAATAAGTGATATGCCCCAGCATACGCGCCAGACGCAAACCACGCGTCGGCACCACACCATGAAGGTAAAAGTCACCGCCATGAAAATCAGGATCCGTCAAAATTGCATTGCGCGCAACGTCATTAAAGGCAATATTCTGAGCAGTCAGTCTCGGTGCACTGGCGATGGCTAATACATGGCGTACCCGCTCAGGATAAGCTAACGACCACTGCAATGCCTGCATCCCACCTAAACTCCCCCCAACCACAGCCGCAAAACAGTCAATACCCAGCTCGCTAGCCAGTCGCGCCTGAGATTCCACCCAGTCTTCCACCGTAATAACGGGAAAACTTGACCCATAAGGCAGCCCTGTTTCAGGGTTGATCGATGACGGGCCCGTAGAACCGTGGCAACCGCCCAAATTATTCAGTCCGATAACGTAAAATTTATCGGTATTGATCGGCTTACCGGGACCTACCATATTGTCCCACCAACCAATATTGTTTGGCGCATCTGAGTAGTAACCTGCTACATGGTGATGGCCTGACAAGGCATGACAAATCAGAATGGCGTTAGACCTATCGGCATTCAATGTGCCATAGGTTTCATATACCAGCTCATAACGCGGCAAAACAGCGCCGCTGCGAAATCTCAGCGGCATCTCAAATACAGCGCGTTTTGTTGCCACCACCCCTACAGAATTGCTCAAATCAGCTCCAAAAGAAAACCCGCTCAGCTTGTGCCAAAACGGGTTTCCTCGCTTTAGCTAGTATATTTAGAGTGCCCCGCAAGCTGATGACAAATCGGCACTGTTTGGAAGTTTCCGCGATTTCTCCCGCGCTGTCAATCGACTCGTTTCAATGCATCCCCCTGAAACACGATCCCGGCCCAACCGGAGACCATAAAGCGCCTGATATTCTGGTGATCGCTGCCTTGCGGGTGTTCTAGAACATCAACGCGATAATAAGCACCAAAGCAGTTTAAGGTACTCAGTTCTGACAATCCATGCAAGCTGGCAAATGAAAAGATCTTGCAAGAGCCTGAGTTTTGTCCCGACTCATTCACCATTCCCCCATTACTAAAAGTCGTCGGGGTAAAAGTGTATAGCGAGTCGATCACACCCACCGTATCACTAAAAGCAATGCTGCCAGGAGCATCTTGCAGTTGTTGCAAAAAATGATGCAGTTTCATACTTATCCTATCGTTAAAATGCGCATAAATTGTTGTATGACTTACCGTAACCCACCGCCCACAAAAAACCGCAGGGTTAACCTGCGGTTTTTTGTGGGCCATATCAAGACTTAGTGATATTTACGACTTAACTCATGCACAGCCGCCACCATGGCCGCTACATGCTCTGGATTGGTGTGTTGCGAAATCCCGTGACCCAGATTAAACACATGGCCACTACCAAAACCATAGCTGCTCAGTACCTTTTCGACTTCAGTGCGAATCGCATTCGGATTGGCAAATAACACCGCCGGATCCAGATTGCCTTGTAGCGCGACCCTATCGCCTACTTTTTGACGGGCAATACCAATATCCATTGTCCAATCCAGCCCGATCGCATCACAACCTGTCGCCGCAATACTGTCTATCCAAAGACCTCCGCCCTTGGTGAATACAACATTAGGAATGCGTACGCCGTCTTTTTCCTTAATCAAACCCTCCACAATGCGCTGCGTATAAGGCAGTGAAAATTCATGGTAAGCCGCATGAGACAATACGCCACCCCAGGAATCGAAAATCATCACGGCCTGCGCACCGGCCTCTATCTGTGCATTCAGGTAGGCAATCACCGCTTGTGTCGTCACTTCCAAAATGTGATGCATCAATTTCGGTTCGTTGTACATCAATGTTTTTACACGCGCGTAATCATCACTCCCGCCGCCTTCAACCATATAACATGAAAGCGTGAAAGGGCTGCCTGAAAATCCAATCAGAGGAACACGGCCATCGAGTGTTTTACGGATTTGCGATACCGCATCCGTCACATAACGCAAGGTCTTGTCGATATCTGGCACTTGCAACGCCATAATAGCGGTTTCATCACGCAATGGACGTTCAAACTTCGGACCTTCACCATCTGCAAAATATAAGCCCAGCCCCATTGCATCCGGCACAGTCAAAATATCCGAAAACAAAATTGCCGCATCCAATGGATAACGATCCAGCGGCTGCATAGTCACTTCAGTGGCAAAGTCAGGATTTTTGCATAAACCCAGAAAACTGCCTGCCCGCGCGCGCGTTGCACGGTATTCCGGCAAGAATCGCCCTGCCTGACGCATCATCCACAGCGGCGTATATTCAGTCGGTTGACGCAATAAGGCGCGCAGAAAAGTATCGTTCTTTAGTTTGAAGTTCATGTAGAGCCTTTATTGTTATATAGACGGAAAACCTGCCGCCTCCCACAAGTTAATGCGGTAAAACAGACGAGCCCATCAAGAACTCATCCACAGAACGTGCACACTGACGACCTTCGCGTATCGCCCATACAATGAGCGACTGGCCGCGACGCATATCGCCTGCGGCAAAGACGCGATCCACACTGGTGCGATAATCATCCGTATTGGCTTTGATATTGCCACGAGCATCTTTTTCCACACCAAACGCTTCCAGTACTTTTTGCACAGGACTGACAAAGCCCATAGCCAGAAATACCAAATCCGCTTTCAGTACAAATTCGCTGTCTGCGACTTCAACCATTTTACCGGCCACCCATTCGACCCGAACGGCACGCAAACCTTCAAGCTTACCCTCTGCACCAATAAACTCCTTGGTTGCAATGGCCCAGTCACGATGACAACCTTCTTCATGCGAGCTTGAAGTACGTAATTTCATCGGCCAATTCGGCCAGGTCAACGGTTTATTTTCTTGATCAGGCGCCCTTGGCATCACTTCAATCTGGGTAACCGATGCTGCGCCATGACGATTTGAAGTGCCTACACAATCAGAACCCGTATCACCACCACCAATCACCACGACATGCTTGCCGCTTGCGCGCAACTGTTCAGGTAATTCATCACCCGCATTAACACGATTTTGTTGTGGCAAAAACTGCATTGCGTTGTAAATACCCGTTAATTCACGTCCCGGAACCGGTAAATCACGCGGCGTTTCAGCGCCACCGGACAACACCACCGCATCAAAGGTAGCCAATAGCTGCTCAGGCGTAATTGTCTCGACTGCCTGATTATTAACACCGGCCTCACATTCCGTACCAATAAATATTGAGGTTTTAAATGTAACGCCTTCCGCCTCCATCTGCTCGATACGACGATCGATGTGGGACTTTTCCATCTTAAAATCAGGAATACCGTAACGCATCAGTCCACCGACACGGCTATTCTTCTCGAACAGCGTTACATCATGACCGGCTCTGGCCAATTGCTGCGCACACGCCATCCCTGCAGGACCGGACCCCACCACTGCCACGGTCTTGCCCGTTTTTATTGTTGAAATCTGCGGGGTAACCCAACCTTGCTCCCAGCCCTTATCGATAATAGCGTGCTCGATAGACTTGATACCCACCGCATCATCGTTGATGTTTAGCGTACAGGCCGCTTCACAAGGGGCAGGGCACAAACGACCGGTAAACTCAGGAAAATTATTAGTCGAATGTAAAACATCCAGCGCAGCACGCCAGTTACCGCGATAGACCAGATCATTCCAATCAGGAATAATGTTATTGACAGGGCACCCCGAGGTACAGAAAGGAATACCGCAATCCATGCAACGCGAACCTTGCGTCTTCGCCTGATCATCCGTTAAATGCAATACAAATTCTTGATAATTAGTCAGTCTGGCATCAACTGGCAGGCTTACCTCAGACAGACGCCCAAACTCCATAAAACCCGTTGGCTTACCCATTATGCAGCCTCCCCTTGGTTTAGTTTTTGCGCCGCTTGCTCCTGCAACGCACGGCGATAATCGGTAGGCATAACCTTGGTAAACTTGGGCAAATAAGTTACCCAGTTTTCCAAAATCAGTCTGGCCCGCTCGCTATTCGTATAGAGCAAATGTTTTTCAATCTGCTCACGCAATGCCTGCTCATCCGCCTTGTTCAAATGGTTAAAATGAACACGACCTGCGAACGCATCTTCAACGTCACCCAGGCTTTCTTCAACCGGCTCCAAATCGACCATTGTCAAATTGCAACGTTGTTCGAAATCTCCGGTTTCATCAAGCACATAAGCCACACCACCCGACATACCCGCCGCAAAGTTTCGTCCGGTTTGCCCCAACACAACCACCATGCCACCGGTCATATATTCACAGCCATGATCACCCAACCCCTCGACGACGGCAATCGCGCCCGAATTACGCACCGCAAAGCGCTCGCCCGCGACGCCATTTAAATAGCATTCACCGGAAGTCGCACCATACAATACGGTATTGCCGACGATAATATTATCCGCTGCAACCAGGTTGGCCTCGTTAGGCGGCATGATGGCAATACGACCGCCACACAATCCTTTGCCGACGTAATCATTACCTTCACCACGCAATTCAAATGAAATGCCATGCGCCAGGAAAGCGCCAAAACTCTGACCCGCTGTGCCTGTAAAGTTTACGCGCAGGGTATCAGCAGGCAAACCTGCATTACCGTAACGCTTAGCGACCTCATGCGAAAGCATCGTCCCAACCGTGCGATTAACATTGCGAATTTGGCTATCAATAATAACAGGCGATCCACTGGCTAGAGCCGCAGAAGCCTGAGAAATCAAAATATTATCCAACGCCTTATCTAATTCATGATCCTGCTGTTCCGCGTGTTTACGTGCCACATGAACGGGTACGTTTGGCTGATGAAATACCCTGGAGAAATCTAAACCCTGTGATTTCCAGTGCGCAATACTGTGTTTTACATCCAGCAAATCGGAGCGGCCTATCAAATCAACAAAGCGTCGTATACCCATCTGCGCCATCAATTCACGCACTTCTTCGGCGACAAAGAAAAAGTAATTCACCACATGCTCTGGTTGACCGGTAAATTTGCGACGCAACTCAGGATCTTGTGTCGCAACACCGACAGGACAGGTATTGAGATGACATTTGCGCATCATGATGCAACCTTGCACAACCAGCGGTGCAGTAGCAAAGCCAAATTCGTCCGCACCCAAAAGTGCACCTATCAACACATCACGGCCGGTTTTCAACTGACCGTCCACTTGCAAGGCGACACGGCCTCGCAACTGGTTGAGCACCAGAGTTTGTTGCGCTTCGGCCAGACCCAATTCCCACGGCGTGCCTGCATGCTTAATCGAGGACAAGGGTGATGCACCTGTGCCGCCGTCAAAACCGGATACCACGATATGATCGGCCTTGGCTTTGGACACCCCGGCAGCAACCGTTCCTACGCCCACTTCGGACACCAGCTTGACCGAAATCGACGCGGAAGGATTCGAGTTCTTCAAGTCATGTATTAGTTGCGCCAGATCTTCGATCGAATAAATATCGTGATGCGGCGGCGGAGAAATCAGCCCGACACCGGGCACTGAAAAACGCAATTTAGCGATGTATTCCGACACCTTGTGACCAGGCAACTGACCGCCTTCACCGGGTTTTGCGCCCTGCGCCATTTTAATCTGGATTTGATCTGCACTGGATAGATACTCCGCAGTCACCCCGAAACGACCGGATGCCACCTGTTTGATCTTCGAGCGCAGGGAGTCCCCCGGCAACATTTGACGATCCGCCTCGATGCGACTCTTGCCGATGATATCAGAGAGCATTTCGCCCCCCTTTAACACCGCAAAGCGCGCAGCATCTTCACCGCCTTCGCCTGTATTGGACTTGCCGCCTATGCGATTCATCGCAATTGCCAGGGTACTGTGCGCTTCGGTTGAAATTGAACCCAGGGACATGGCACCCGTGACAAAACGTTTAACAATGTCTGCCGCCGATTCGACTTCTGCCAGAGGAACGGCATCACCTGCCGGTTTAATCTCAAACAGTCCGCGCAGCGTTTTCAACTTGGTACTTTGCTCGTTGATCAGCTTAGCGTATTCCTTGTAAGTTGACGCATTATTGGTCCGTGTCGCCATTTGCAATTTAGCGATCGTATCCGGTGTCCACATATGTTCTTCACCACGCACGCGGTAGGCATATTCGCCCCCTGCTTCTAACGCATGAGCCAAAACAGGATTATTACCGAACGCGTCGCGATGCGCACGCAAGGCTTCTTCAGCCACCTCGCGCAAACCAATACCCTCAATCTGAGTTGCCGTACCGGTGAAAAATTCCGACACGAATGACGCATTCAAACCAACCGCTTCAAATATTTGTGCACCACAGTAAGATTGATAGGTAGAAATACCCATCTTGGACATCACCTTCATCAAACCCTTGTCGATCGCCTTGATGAAGTACTTCTTGGCATTCTTTGCATCCGCACCTGACGCCACGCTCATCGCCGTGATCGTTTCAAATGCTAACCATGGGCACACAGCTTCCGCACCATAACCTGCCAACAAAGCAAAGTGATGCACTTCGCGTGCTGATCCCGTATCGACGACCAAGCCCGTACTGGTACGCAAACCCTCAGCAACCAAATGTTGATGTACTTTAGCGCAAGCAACCAAAGCGGGAATCGCCACGCGCTCCGCCGACATCGCGCGATCTGACAAAATCAATACATTGTAACCATCCGCAACCGCTTTATCCGCTGCCGCACACAGCGCCCTCACAGCAACTTCGCAGCCTGTCACCGCTTCAGCGACAGGGTAAGTCATGTCAAGAACCAAAGAACGGTAACGCCCTTCCGTGAGTTGATGGATATTGCGCAATCGGGCGATATCGTCATTAGACAATACCGGCTGATGCACCTCAAGACGCAGCGAAGGGACGGTCTCATCAATCCCAAGCAAATTAGGCTTAGGGCCGATAAAAGAAGTGAGCGACATCACGATTTCTTCACGTATCGGATCGATAGGCGGATTCGTTACCTGGGCAAACAACTGCTGGAAATAATCATAGAACGAGCGATTCTTGTTCGACAACACAGCCAGTGCCGCATCGGTTCCCATTGACCCTGTCGGCTCCTCGCCCGCACTCACCATAGGCGCCAGAATAAACTTGATATCCTCTTGTGAGTAGCCAAAGCCTTGCTGGGTATCTAGCAATGAGGCAGCCAGTTTAGTTTCGCTTATCGTCAAAGGAAGTTCGCTCAAGAAAAAACGCGACTCGTCTATCCACTGACGATAAGGCTTAGCCGTGGCCAATTGATTTTTCAGCTCATTATCGTCAATGATACGACCGGCTTCCATATCGATCAGGAACATACGGCCTGGTTGTAAACGCCATTTCTTGACCACTTTATGCTGAGGAATATTCAGCACGCCCATTTCAGAGGCGAGCAAAACCACATCATCGTCAGTAATCAAATAGCGCGCAGGACGCAGACCATTTCGATCCAGCGTCGCACCTATCATACGTCCATCGGTAAAGGCCACGGCAGCCGGACCATCCCACGGCTCCATGAGCGCGGCATGGTATTCATAGAATGCGCGACGCTCTTCATCCATCAAGGGATTACCCGCCCAGGCCTCAGGGATGAGCAACATCATCGCGTGCGGCAAGGAATAACCACCTGCCACAAGCAACTCCAGTGCATTATCAAAACAGGCTGAATCCGATTGACCACCTACGATCAGCGGCCAGAGCTTTTCTAAATCTTCACCCAGGAGTTTCGATGACATCGCGGCATGACGTGCGGCCATCCAGTTCACATTGCCGCGCACGGTATTGATTTCACCATTGTGCGCAATCATACGGAAGGGGTGTGCCAGATTCCAGGTCGGGAAGGTATTGGTAGAAAAACGCTGATGCACGAGCGCCAATGCGCTGATCAAACTTTTATCCTGCAAATCCGGGTAATATTTGCCCACCTGATCCGCCAGCAACATTCCCTTGTAAACAATCGTGCGAGCTGACAAAGACGGAATGTAAAAACCAAGTCCTTGTGCGCCAGGCAGATTATTCACCGCATGTTCGGCGGTCTTGCGTATCACAAACAACTTGCGTTCAAATGCATCTGTGTCGGCGCAATTATCACCTCGACCAATAAACACCTGGCGTACCAACGGCTCAACTAATTTAACGCTCTCGCCTAAAATTGAACTATCCACGGGAACGTCACGCCAACCTAACAAGTGTTGACCTTCTGCCGCAATCTTATCAGCGATAAGTTGCTCGCACGCTACACGTGCCGAATGATCGACTGGCAAAAACAACATCCCCACGCCATACGATTCCGGCAGGGAAAATCCCAAACTTGCGCATTGTGTGCGGAAAAATGCATCCGGGATTTGCAATAGAATACCCGCGCCATCTCCTGCCAACGGATCCGCACCCGTTGCCCCTCGATGCGTCAAATTTTCCAGTATTTGCAAACCCTGACTAACCATATCATGACTTTTTTTACCCTTAATGTGAGCGACAAAACCCACTCCACAGGCATCGCGCTCTTGACGCGGGTCATACAAACCTTGTTGCATCGGCAAATTAACCACGGCATACCTCAATCAAATCAAACTGAGCGTCAAAAAAACAGAACTGCGGCTATACCGCCTCCATTTAAACGCGCTAATTAACGCAAAAAATGACGACACACGTCGTCATACCTACCAACCCTGCACAAATACAAACGCAAAAGGGCTGGAATATTACCTCTAATCATGAATATCGGCAACCAAACAGGCACACCTCGCACAAAATATAAGCGCCTCAACCCCACCAGACACCCTGAAAAACAACTTAAAAAGCCGCTTCTTCAACAGCAAAAATTCTTTTATGCTCACGTACGGCATAACGATCCGTCATACCCGCGATATAGTCAGCAACGACACGCGCATGAACGTGTTCACTTTGAGTTTTAACAGATTGAAACTGCGTTGGCAACAAACGAGGATCCGCGATAAATACGCCAAACAAATCCCGAATAATACGCTGCGCTTTGGCGCTCATACGCATAACACGATAGTGACGATACAAATGCGTATTCAAGAATTTTTTGAGTGCGCGCTGCGCTTGCTGCATTTCAGGGCTAAAGCCAATCAGCAACGGAGCCTGGCGCACATCATCCAAAGTCATCAGATTATGCCCGGCAATATTTTCAGCACTTTGTCGAATCAAATCGCTCACCAAGGTGTTTATCATGCGCCTGACCGTCTCATGGACCACACGCCGCTCTGTCAAACCGGGATAGGACTCGCGGACTTGCTGCAAATGCCGGGAGACCAACGGTACCTCTGTCAATTGTTCCAGTGTAATTAAACCCGACCGCAAACCATCATCGACATCGTGATTGTTATAAGCGATTTCATCCGCTAAATTGGCAATTTGCCCCTCAAGCGAAGGGCGACGACCCATCATAAAACGCTCGCCCAACTCCGCCAATTGCGCCGCGCGGGTCAGTGTACAGTGTTTGAGCATCCCCTCACGCGTCTCAAAACACAGATTAAGACCATCAAAATCGGCGTAGCGCTCCTCTAGCACATCAACCACCCGAACAGATTGCAGATTATGTTCAAAACCGCCATAGGACTGCATACATTCATTCAACGCATCCTGACCCGCATGACCGAATGGCGTATGCCCCAAATCATGCGCCAGTGAAATAGCTTCCGTCAAATCCTCGTTTAAATTCAAACGACGTGAAATAGAACGGGCTATTTGCGCAACCTCAATGCTGTGCGTGAGGCGCGTTCGAAACAGATCACCCTCATGATTTACGAACACCTGGGTTTTATACTCCAAACGACGAAAGGCGCTCGAATGAATGATGCGATCACGGTCGCGCTGAAATTCACTGCGGCCTTGCGCCCGAGGCTCTGCAAACTTTCTGCCGCGTGAATTTTCCTCACTAACCGCATAAGTGGCAAGCTTATTCATGCACGCAGGCCGCCAAGGTTTGCTGCAACAAGCCGGCAGGAACATTGCCCTCAATGACGGCTTGCCCGATTTTTTTTAACAACACAAAACGCAGCTTGCCAGCCTCCACCTTTTTATCGTGCCCCATATAATTCAAATAACGATCTTCGCCCAGATCAGGGCCGCAAACGGGTAACCTGGCACGTAAAAATAGCGCACGAGTACGGGCAACATCGGCATCACTCAACCAACCCAGGCGCTGCGATAAATCGGCTGCCATCAGCGTCCCTGCCGCCACGGCTTCCCCGTGCAACCACACACCATACCCCATGCCCGACTCAATCGCATGTCCAAAGGTGTGACCCAAATTCAACAATGCACGCTCGCCACTTTCTCGTTCATCCGCCATCACAACCTCGGCCTTATTTTGGCAACTGCGCATCACAGCATATTGCAGTGCCTCCGGATCGCGTGCCAGCAACTTTTCGATATTGAGTTCCAGCCATGCCAAAAAAGATAAATCACGAATCAAACCGTACTTAATAACTTCCGCCAAGCCTGCTGACAACTCATTGTCAGGCAAGGTATTCAACGTGGCAATATCAGCAATGACCAATTTTGGCTGATAAAATGCACCTATCATATTTTTGCCCAACGGATGATTGATACCTGTTTTACCACCAACCGATGAGTCTACCTGCGAAAGTAAAGTAGTGGGGATTTGAATAAAGGGTACGCCGCGCAAATAACTCGCCGCAGCATAACCTGTCATATCGCCTATCACCCCACCACCCAAAGCGATAAGCGGTGTACTGCGCTCGCAACGATGGGTAAGCAGAGCATCATAGATCAGATTGAGCGTATCCGATGTCTTGTAAATTTCACCATCGGGCAAAATAATATCCACACTACTCACACCGATCTCTTGCAAAGTGCGTTTTAATTGCGCCAAATACAGCGGTGCTATCGTTGTATTGGTCACGATAGCCGCACGCTGATTGGGAAAATGCGCTTTTAATAGTGCCGCGTTAGCCAACAAACCTGTACCGATATAGATCGGATAACTGCGCTCGCCTAACCCTACTGTTAATGTATGCATAATTTTTATTGGTTTTTTTTCCGGTAATTCTCAATTTCACTGACTAATCGCAACATAAGCGCATGAACACTTTGCCGCCCCGTTGGGATGACAAGATCAGCCGCCTGCCTGTAAAACGAATCTCGCTGATGCAAAAGCTCGCCCAGTTTGGCATACACATTACCCGTTTGCAGTAACGGACGATTTTTATCATTGCGTGTACGCAACCATAGATCATGAACATTGGCCTTAAGATAAATAACGATACCGTTTTGCCGCATCATTTCGCGATTCTCTTCGGCGATCGCCATTCCGCCTCCCGTCGCCAACACCAGATTATCACGGCACACTAACGCCTCCAGCGTCGCCGTTTCGCGCTGGCGAAAGCCAGGTTCACCTTCCACATCAAAAATATGCGGAATCGTCACGCCGGTACGAAACTGGATTTCCTCGTCGCTATCTATAAAAACCTTATCAAGATGTTTTGCCAGAATACGACCCATGGTCGTTTTACCTGAACCCATCATCCCAATTAGAATCAGGTTACCAGATAAATATTTACGATTTTTAGTGTTATCAGAGGAATAGTTTTGCATAGTTGCAATTGTAAACGATTAGCAGCCAGATGAAAAAGCAGTGGTCAAAATCACCCTAACGAACACACGACAGCACAACAAAAAAAGCCTCTCTTTGAAGGTGTTTTATAGCGGCATAATTTATCCCGTATAATCGTCGCATCCGTTAAGGAATCATTATCAATTATTTTTGAACCACTATGTCCAAACGCCGTTGGCTGCTCCCCGTTGTCATATTGCTCGCGCTCATTGCGCTTCCTGTGCTTTTGTTTGGCATGGCTGTGATGCTGACCTACCCCAGCTTACCTTCACTTGAGGTACTGACTGATTATCATCCTAAAGTCCCCCTGCGCATTTATAGCGCCGAAGGCTTATTACTGGGCGAGTTCGGCGAGGAACGCAGAGCGCTAGTCAAAATTGCGGATGTTCCTGATGCAATGAAAAATGCGATTCTGGCCGCAGAAGATGACCGGTTTTATCAGCATGGTGGTGTCGATTACACAGGGGTATTACGCGCCGCACTGTCCAATTTCACAGCAGGCGGAGCCAGACAAGGCGCCAGTACCATTACCATGCAGGTTGCCCGAAATTTTTTCCTGTCCAAGGAAAAAACGCTGACGCGCAAATTTAATGAAATGTTGCTGGCCTTCAAGATTGAACACTATCTGAGTAAGAACGATATTTTTCAGCTCTACATCAACCAGATTTATCTAGGGCAGCGCTCGTATGGTTTTGCTGCCGCCTCCCAGATCTATTTTGGCAAACCCTTAGATCAAATCTCGATAGCTGAAGCGGCCATGCTCGCAGGCTTACCAAAAGCGCCTTCGAGCTATAACCCTGTGGTAAATCCCAAGCGCGCAAAATTACGTCAATTGTATGTGCTCAGACGCATGCACGAACTGCATTTCATCACGGATGCAGAACTGAAAATAGCCCAGAATCAAATCATCGTTGCGAAACACGGCAGTCAAGAGTTTCCCGTTAAATCGGACTATCTCAATGAGATGGTTCGTCAGTTTGTGTATCAAAAATACCAGGACGCAACCTACACTGCAGGGCTCAAAGTTTATACAACGATACGTCAGCAAGATCAACTGGCCGCCTATCAGGCCGTTCGCAAGGGCGTACTCGACTATGATAGACGCCATGGATACAGAGGGCCTGAACGCTTTATCAACTTACAAAAAGATCATGGTGAAGAATATCTGGAAGAGGAATTACAGGATTCCACTGATAATGATGACTTGCTACCGGCTGTCGTTCTTGCTGTCACTCCCACACAGATCCAGGCTTACTGCAAAGGGGGTGAACGCGTAACCCTTACCGGTGAAGCGCTGCATTTTGCCCAACGGGCATTGACTGACAAGGTTGCGCTCAATCAACGCATCGTCGTCGGTTCCGTAATCCGGGTACAAAAAAACGAGCAGGGTAGCTGGCAAATCAGTCAACTACCCCAGGTAGAATCTGCATTTGTCTCCGGCAATCCGCGCAATGGTGCGATCTACTCGCTCATCGGCGGGTTTGACTTTAACCACAGCCAGTTCAATCATATTACCCAGGCATGGCGACAACCCGGCTCCAGCTTTAAACCCTTCATTTACTCCGCAGCCTTGGAAAAGGGATTTACACCCGCCACGATTATTAACGACGCCCCTTTATCGTTTGGCTCTGACCAAACCGGCAGCGAACCCTGGCAGCCAAAAAACTACGATGGGAAATTTGAAGGGCCGATGCGCATGCGTCAAGCGCTGATCAAATCCAAAAACATGGTGTCTATCCGCATTTTGCAGGCCATCACACCCCAATATGTTCAGGACTACATAACCAAGTTCGGTCTGGATGCTGAAAAACATCCGCCTTATCTTACGATGGCGCTTGGTGCCGGGTCGGTTACCCCGCTGCAAATGCTTACCGGATATTCGGTATTTGCTAATGGTGGATTTCGTGTACACCCCTATTTCATCCAACACATTGATAATGCAGATGGCCAAAAATTAAGCGAAGCAATTCCTGCTGTCGCCACTTTGAATGCCGAACAAGTCATCGATGTGCGTAACGCCTACACGATGGTGAGCATGATGCAGGACGTGGTTAAACACGGAACAGCCATTCGCGCCATGCAACTCGGCCGTCAGGATCTGGCAGGAAAAACCGGCACCACCAATGATTCAATTGATGCCTGGTTTTGCGGTTTTCAACCCACGGTCGTCGGCATAGCATGGATGGGATTCGATCAGCCGCGCAGTCTGGGAGACAAAGAAACAGGCGGTGGTGCTGCACTGCCAATGTGGATAAGTTATATGGCAACGGTACTCAAAAACGTGCCTGAAGCAGAATACACCCTGCCGGAAAACATGGTGGCGGAACGTATCAATGAAGGCGGGCATAGGGATGAAAGCAGCTCTCGCGAGGAATATTTCTATCAGGAAAATACCCCGGGTATGCAATCGTCACCTGAGCCGGCTGACACCTCTAAACCCACCCCCGCTAGCGGAGAGCAGCCACTTTAATGTCGCACAAATCCACGTTTTCCGGGCGCGACCTGATGCGCGAACAACTGGCGCACCTTGCCGCCAAGTTGATCGCAGAATCAGGTCTTGCCGACTTCGACGCAGCCAAGCGCAAAGCGGCGCGTCAACTTGGTGCAGCGGACACTCAACATCTGCCCGGCAACGATGAAGTAGCACATGCCTTGCGCATTTACCGGGCACTTTATCAGCAAGACACTCATCCGGACATTTTGTATCAACTGCGTTCGGAAGCATTATCCTGTATGCGCCTGTTTGCGGTGTTCCATCCTTATCTGACAGGTTCGGTATTGAGTGGCGCGGCAGGAGAAAATTCGGACATCAATCTGATCTTATTTTCGGACGATAACAAGGCCGTACTGCTCTTCCTGCTAAAGAACAAGCTCGACTTTAATGATGGTGAATGGCGGATAAAACTAGCGGGACGTGAAGAAAACGTGCCAAGTTACACGCTAACAGGCAAATCGGGAGTAAAAATACACCTCGTAGTCCTGCCTGAAAAAGCTCGCCACAGCGGCAGCCGTCACCCCGAAACCCATGCAGATATCGTCGCGCTGAACAAACTGCTGGCAGATCATCCGGTATAGCGGGCCACACCTCACTCAAAACTAACCGGTTAAATTAAAAAGAATCAATCACGGTCAATTTTCTACCACCCATTCGCCGCCGCGATTCTTTATTTCCTCGTGCATGGCATCAGAGGCTAAATCAAGTTCGCCGGGCCGGGTTACAGCACCACCCGCGACAGTAACCTGCCTGAATTGCACCGGATCAATCAAATAATCGCATCGAACTTCCCATATTTACAGTGAAAGTGAGGTGGCGCGTGCTCATTCCAGAACATCTGGATCACGATACCGAAGAACTGACTGGTAGTTGGCATTGCGTCTTCTTAATTCCAGTCCTATTGTAAAAATGCAACAAAAGCCTGAATCCTGAACCCTAGTTCCTCAATCCTATTTTTGCAGCCACTTTGCCGCGTCCAGCGCAAAGTAAGTCAAAATCCCGTCAGCTCCCGCACGCTTGAAGGCTAGCAATGATTCGAGCACACACGCCTCCTCATTCAACCAGCCATTTTGTGCTGCTGCTTTGAGCATCGCATATTCGCCGCTCACCTGATATACAAAAGTTGGTGCTTTAAATTCATCTTTGACCCTACGCAGAATATCCAGATACGGCATACCGGGCTTGACCATCACCATGTCCGCACCTTCTTGCAAATCCATGCCGACTTCCCACAACGCCTCGTCAGAATTGGCCGGATCCATCTGGTAAGTGTACTTATTGCCGCCACCCAGGTTTGCACTGGAACCGACCGCATCGCGGAACGGGCCGTAGAAGCTGGACGCATATTTTGCCGAATAAGCCATGATGCGCGTGTGAATATGACCATTAGCATCCAGTGCGGCACGCACGGCACCGATACGACCATCCATCATATCCGAGGGCGCAACGATATCAGCTCCCGCCGCCGCATGGCATTGCGCCTGACGGGTCAACACGGCGATTGTTTCATCATTAAGGACATAGCCTGCATCATCAATCAACCCGTCCTGACCATGACTGGTATAAGGATCAAGCGCAATATCAGTCATTATGCCCAGCTCCGGAAAACGCTTTTTAATTTCAGCCACCACGCGCGGCACGAGACCATCCGGATTATAAGCCTCGGCAGCATCCAACGACTTGCGCGTTTCATCAATCACAGGAAAAATCGCCATCACAGGAACACCCAGCTTCACACATTGCTCAGCGTCCAGCAGCAGCAAATCCAGGGTCTTGCGCTGCACACCCGGCATAGACTTAATATCCTCAACGGTATTTAGCCCCTCGAGCACGAACACGGGATAGATAAAATCGGCGGACGTGAGAGTGTTTTCACGCATCAGGTTGCGCGAAAAGGCATCGTGACGCATACGGCGCATGCGTTTATTAGGATATTTTCCAAGTGTTTGCACGTTTTTTTCCTTAAAAATGTTTTTCTATGGAACTATTTTATAGGACCTGCGTCAGAGTATGCGAATGATGAATAATCGTTCCACGTTTCTCCTCCCTGAGCGTGTCTTAACCCTGTTAAGATTTTAGCCCCCACTGGTTGGGGGCTTTTTTTTACCTGCATCTTTTAGGCTTACCCATTTTCAATCTATTACGCCTTCGTCCGTCAAGAACGGCTCCACTGGCGTCAACCAGGCTGAAATCACCGCTTCGGCTTCTTCAAGACCTTGCTTTTTCAAACTCGAAAATAATTGCACCGAACACTGAGGATAATGCTCTGCCAGATAAGCTTTGACCTTCATCAGGGTCAAGGTTGATTCCTGTCGACTCAACTTATCTGACTTGGTCAGTAAAATATGCACAGGCTTACCCGTAGTCGCGAACCAGTCCAGCATGGTCTCATCCAATTCAAGCAAAGGGCGGCGCACATCCATAATGACAACCAAGCCGCTCAACTCTGCCCGTTTTTGCAAATACACACTCAGCAACGCTTCCCAGTGCCGTTTCGCTTCCGGCGGCACCTTGGCGTAACCATAACCGGGCAAGTCCACAATATAGCGGTCAGCTCCCAGGGAAAAATAATTCAAATGCTGAGTGCGACCCGGCGTTTTACTGGTATAAGCCAATCGCACATGATTCGCCAGCGTATTAATTGCACTGGATTTACCCGCGTTTGATCTGCCAACGAACGCCACCTCGCGTCCGCCGTGCATCGGCAAATCCTTGATATGATTGACCGTAGTATAAAATGTCGCGAGTGAGAAAAGTCCCATTATTTCCAGCCCAGAAAGATTGCGTCAGCCTTGGCTATCGTCTCATCGATGTCTGCCTCAGTATGTGCAGAAGAGACAAAACCCGCTTCGAATGCGGAGGGTGCCAAATATACGCCTGCGTCTAGCATAGCGTGGAAGAAACGATTGAATGCCACTTTGTCACACGACATCACTTCTGCATAACTGGCGGGGACAGTCTTGCTAAAATACAGACCAAACATACCCCCTACCGATTGAGCACAAAACGCAATGCCGTGACGGTGCGCACTTGCCGTTAAACCCTCTGTCAGTTGCGTGGCACGTTGCGCTAATCGCTGGTAAAAGCCATCTTCCTGAACCAATTTCAACGTCGCAAGTCCTGCCGCAACAGCAACCGGATTACCTGACAAGGTTCCTGCCTGATACACTGCACCCAAAGGCGCCAAACATTGCATGATATCGCGTCGCCCGCCAAAAGCCGCTGCCGGCAATCCGCCGCCCATCACTTTGCCCAACGTAACCAAATCAGGCTTAATATCATAATAACCCTGTGCACCTTGCAAGCTGACTCTAAAACCGGTCATCACTTCATCCAGGATCAACACCGCACCGTATTGAGTACAAAGACTGCGCAATGCGGCGAGAAATTCCGGCTTAGGGGTCACCAGATTCATATTGCCGGCTACGGGTTCAACGATCACCGCAGCAATCTCATGACCCGTCTGTGCAAATGCGCGCTCCAAGCCTGCCGCATCGTTATAGTCCAGCACCGTGGTCAGCGCCGCGATTTCTGCGGGCACGCCCGACGAGCTCGGCTGTCCAAAAGTCAGCGCACCGGACCCTGCCTTCACCAACAAACCATCTGAATGACCGTGATAACAACCTTCAAATTTGACGATGCGTGAGCGACCGGTAAAACCGCGCGCCAAACGAATCGCTGTCATGGTCGCCTCAGTACCGGAACTCACCAAACGCACCATTTCCAGACTCGGTAGCAACCGGCACAATAACTCAGCCATTTCCAGTTCAGAGGCGGTCGGCGCACCAAATCCCAACCCGTTAGCCGCAGCAGTTTGTACTGCCCCGACGACATCAGGATGGCAATGACCTGCAATCATCGGCCCCCAGGATCCTACATAATCGGTATAACGCTTGCCATCTGCATCCCAAACATAAGCGCCCAGGCCTTTTTGAAAAAATAAAGGCGTGCCACCTACCGAGCGAAATGCACGCACCGGCGAGTTAACCCCGCCGGGAATAAACCGTTGTGACGCGTCGAAAAGTTCTTGATTGTGTGAAGTCATGTCGCTTCTTTCTTAAGATTCAAATTTGCAAACTGCTTTGCAGCAAAACGTATATTGGGTGTATCAAACAATGCAGAAATAACCGCTAAAGCGCTCGCGCCTGCAGACAGGACAGCCGCGCCATTCTCTACTGAAATACCGCCGATTGCCACCAGAGGCAGATCAATCTCACGTCGTGCCAGACGCAACAAATCCAGCGAGGCGACGGGCGCTAAAGGCTTAACAGTAGAAGGGAAAAAAGCGCCGAAGGCAACATAATTCGCTCCTTCCGCTGCAGCCCCATGCGCCAAACTCAGCCGATTATAACAAGACACACCAATTATTTTTTGATTACCCAAAACCTGTCGCGCGGCTGCCACACTGCCATCCTCGCCGCCCAAATGTACACCATCGGCATCAACATCTGCCGCAAGCATCACATCATCGTTGATTATTAAAGGCACAGCAAATTCCTGCGTCAGCCCTAGCAAGGCATGAGCCTGCTCAAATCGCTTCACCGTATCGGCCAATTTATTGCGATACTGCACGACCCTCGCACCGCCCTCTAAAGCCGACCTAACCTGCCGCACTAACAGTTCAGTATCCGACTGCTCGGGGGTAATCGCATACAAACCGCTAATTTTACCGTTCAACTTTCAACTAACCTCATCATCTTCACCGCGCGCCCAAAATAAACGATCGGGAATAAACTGCCCCATCCCCGGACGAAAGCCCCCTTTTAAAGTTTGCCAGGTATATTCCTGCGCTTCCTTAACCGCCTCGGGAACATCCAGCCCCTGAGCCAACAAGGCCGCAATCGCCGATGCCAGCGTACATCCTGAACCGTGATAACTGCCCGGCAGACGTTCCCAACTATCGCTGCGCACCACCCCTTGTTCGTTATATAACGTGTTGATCACCTTGGATGACTGTTCATGCGTCCCTGTAATCAGCACATATTCACAGCCCATCGCAAGAATACGCCGCGCGCACTCTTCCAAACTCGGATCATCTTCATCATTGCCTTCATCCAGAGCCAGACGACGCGCCTCTATGCTGTTGGGTGTAACAATAGTCGCCTGAGGAATGAGTAATTCGCACATCGCATCCAACATATCCTCGTCAGCCAGCTCGTCGCCGCGCCCTGACGCCAGCACGGTATCAAGCACAAAAGGGGCATCCGGGTAATCAGCCAGTATTTCGGCGATTGCTACTACATTTTCCACGCTGCCCAACATCCCGATTTTAAAAGCCGCAACCCTGACATCCTCTAGCATTGCACGCGCCTGATCAACCACCCACTCGGCCTCCATCGGCAATACGTCTTCAACACCACTGGTATCTTGCACCGTAATTGCGGTCACAACCGTTAGCGGATGACAGCCTATACTCGAAATTGTCAGTATATCGGCTTGCAGGCCTGCGCCGCCTGAAGGATCAGTGGCGGCAAAACTCATTACGAGCGGGAAGGATTCAGACATGATGGTGTAGTGTTATGGTGCGTGACAGGTCGACCATTTTACCCTACAAGTTGATGATTACCGAATAACAATTTCAGTATCTAGCTGATTTTAGTTGCGTCCAGGTGATCAGAAATGATCGCAAACGCTTTACCTGTCGCACCCTGATGAGATGCAACGAATGCAACGCCTTTTTTTCCCATAAAAATCCGCTCACCATGATTATTTAACAATTGTTTCGCGACGTTAAACAGTTCATCTGCATCATTTACCTGAACCGCCGCGCCAGCTTCAGCAGCCAACCGCGTTGCATCGGCAAAATTGTAAGTGTGCGGCCCCATCAACACAGGCACACCGACCGAGCACGCTTCGATCAGATTCTGCCCGCCGAAGGGCAACAGGCTGCCGCCGATAAAAGCTAAATCACTCGCCACATAATAGGCAAACATCTCGCCCATACTGTCACCTAAAACCACTTCTACTTCCGCTGGCACTTGCTTGTTTTCGCTGCGGCGCTGGTAACGCAAGCCGCGTTTAACGAGCATGGCTGCGATCTCATCAAAACGCTGCGGATGACGCGGCACGATAACAAGCAAGGTTGCGCCTATCCCACCCGCAGATTGAAGGGCATCCAGCAACAAGGCTTCTTCTCCCTCGCGAGTGCTGGCCGCCAGAAATATTTTTCGCGTCTCCCCGAACTGCAGACGCAGTAAAGCCCCCAAATCCAGCATGGCTTGAGGAGCAACAATATCGAATTTCAGGTTACCCATCACCGTGACTTTTTGCGCCCCCATCCGTGATAAGCGCACCGCATCATCGGGTGTTTGTGCTGCAACAGCCGTCAACTGCCGCAAGGCATTGCGAGTCAATGTGGCAACACGCGCATAAGCTCGGCTCGACTTTTCCGACAGACGTGCATTAAGCAGCAGCATGGGAACACCCAGCGTATGCCCTCCATGGATAAGATTAAACCAGATTTCCGTCTCCATCAAAATACCGATTTCCGGGCGAAAGTGCCGCAAAAAACGCCGCACGGCACAAGGGTAATCATAAGGAAGATAGACACGCTGCACGGCATCGCCATAAAGCTGCGCGGAGGTGGCACGACCGGTGGGCGTCGTGTGAGTAAGTAATATTTGATAATCAGGGTAGGCTGCGCGCAATTTGGCAACCACACTGACCGTGGCTCGGGTCTCGCCAACCGACACCGCATGCAGCCAGATAACGGGCTTATCACTACGCACGGAATAAAAGCCGAAACGTTCGCCCAAATACTGGAGATATTCAGGCTGTTTGCGCGCGCGCAGTGCTAATCGCACGAAAATGAACGGCAACAGCAGCCAGAGCAGTAAAGTATAAAAGAATCTCACCAGTGCTTTGCCACAGAAGAATTAGTACAGGATACTTGTGTCACTTCCCGCGTATCCAAACATATCGCCGTCAGCGGCCCGCCCCACAAACAACCGGTATCCAGTGCAATCGCATTTTCTTTGATCATTAATCCTAACGCCGACCAATGGCCGAATATCACCGTCGTATCAAGACTCGCTCGACCGGGCACATCAAACCAGGGCAGATAAGCTGCTGGAATATTTTCCTGTTCTGCTTTGAAATCAAACTCCATTTCGCCGCTATTGGTGCAAATCCGCATCCGGGTCAGTGCATTGGTAATTACCCGAAGGCGCTCATACCCAGTTAAATCATCCCTCCACGCTTTAGGCTGATTACCGTACATATGCGCAAGAAACTCCACATAGTCATTACTTTGCAAAGCCGTCTCCACTTCAAGCGCGAGATTTTTAGCGAGCTCAATCGACCAACCCGGTAAAAGTCCGGCATGCACCAGCACAAACGTCCCCTCAACATGTAGCAGACGGCGATGGCGCAACCAGGTCAGCAATTCTTCACGATCAGGGGCGGATAAAATTTCTTCCAGCGTATCACCACGATGCAACCTTGAGGTTCCCGCAGCCACCGCCAGCAAATGCAGATCGTGATTGCCCAGCACGGTGATTGCGCTCGCGCCCAGCGACTTAACCAGCCGTAGCACCTGCAAAGAATCCGCCCCGCGATTGACCAGATCTCCTACCAGCCAAAGCTTATCCACACCCGGATCAAAGCGAATTTTCTCCAGTAACTGCACCAACTCCGTATGGCAGCCCTGAATATCCCCTACCGCATAAATTGCCATCGCACATTCCCGCCTGTTTATCTGTAAAATAGCCTACCAGAATTTTATCTAACTTTGATGAAACCGATACCGTTTTTATATGATGGCCTATTGACTGCAGCCAAACCGAGCGACTAATGCTATTCAATTCATACGGTTTTATCTTCTTCTATCTGCCTGTCGTCTTGCTGGGTTTCTTCCAACTCGGGCGCATCAACCACACCTATGCTGCTGGTTGGCTGGCATTGGCATCGCTGTTTTTTTACGGCTACTGGAATCCGGCTTATGTCGGATTGTTATTAGGCTCCATCGTTTGCAACTACGCATTCGGGATTTGGATAGCTAAAATACCGGAGAGTGGTAAGCGGGGGTTAAGGAGTGGGGATCGTAAAAAGCATTTATTGATAGTAGCGCTCGCTGCCAATCTATCTTTGCTCGCCTATTACAAATATGCCAATTTCTTTGTCGGCAACCTTAATCCATTGCTCGGCACCGATTGGAATCTAGGCGAAATCATCCTGCCATTGGGCATTTCATTTTTTACCTTTACGCAGATTGCTTTTCTGGTCGATACCTTTCAGAGTAAGGTCAAGGAATACAATTTCATTCATTACGTACTGTTTGTTACCTACTTTCCTCACTTAATCGCAGGCCCTGTTCTGCATCACAAAGAGATGATGCCGCAGTTTGCCAAATCGGCGACCTATCGCTGCAACTATGAAAATATGTCGGTCGGCCTGACAATCTTTATTATCGGATTATTCAAAAAAGTGGTGCTGGCAGACGGAATCGCCTATTACGTCCCGACCATCTTTGATGCTTCGGCTTCAGGCATACATCTGACTTTTATCGAGGCATGGGGCGGAGCGCTGTGCTACACGCTGCAACTGTACTTTGATTTTTCCGGCTATTCGGATATGGCGATCGGCCTCTCAAGAATGTTTGGCGTGACACTACCTTTAAACTTTAACTCGCCATACAAAGCAGTCAATATCATCGAGTTTTGGCGGTGCTGGCACATGACGCTGTCGCGTTTTCTGCGCGACTATCTGTACATCCCGCTGGGCGGCAACCGTAACGGCCCAACCCGACGCCACATGAACCTGATGGCAACCATGCTGCTGGGCGGACTGTGGCACGGCGCTGGCTGGACTTACGTGATATGGGGCGGGCTGCATGGCATTTACTTAGTCATAAATCATGGCTGGCATACTCTGCGTCGCGCACTAGGGCAAGATCCCAGCGAGCCCTTGTCCTACCCGACTCATGCCTTATCCGCCTTGTTTACTTTCACCGCCGTCACACTGGCCTGGGTATTCTTCCGCTCCAACAATTTGCATACCGCCGTGACCATCACGCAAACCATGCTGGGATGCAACGGCGTATCACTGCCGGATAACTGGTTTGTCCGCTTCCCGAACATCCACGAGTGGTTTAATAATCACGGCTTGTTTGCGCCCAGCAACGGCTTGGCCACCAGCGGCATGATGAACTGGATTTGGATAATGCTGCTAATCGTGTGGTTTGCGCCCAATACGCAAACCATCATGCAATCGTTCAAGCCTGCACTGGACATGCCAAAAGATCACAAAAAACGATGGCTATGGCAACCTTCAGCACGCACAGCACTGGTTGTTTGGCTAATAGGATTCATTGCTATCATCAACGTAAATAAACAATCTGCATTTTTGTACTTTCAATTTTGAGCATGATCACCCCCCATAAAAGATTTTTACGAGTGTTGATAATCGGATTTTGCACCACACTTCTACCGATCTTTATCTTTAATTTTATATTATTAAGCGATACGCTGGGTAATACCAAAAAGGTGTTACTCGCCAGTCAGTGGCAACAGCAAACGCGTGGCATCACCTATGCACCGACGCTTAGCGACACTCATCTGTTCAAAACACTGCGTCTGAACGATCGGTTACCAGAAGTTAACACGGTCGTGTTCGGATCTTCCACTGTGCTGGGTATCACAGGACAAGACTTTCCTGACACGCTACAACTCTACAACTACGCCCAGACCGGAAATCCACTCAGCGCTGTAATCGGTGAAGCGGAATATATTCAACAGTATGCAAGCAACGTAAAGTGGTTGATCATCCCCTTGGACTGGTCTTTGGGATTTATCTATCAATCAGGTTCACCGTCTGATGCCGATCTGTCACTAACAACAGCGATACGTCAAACGCAGACGGTGACAAAAACGGTTCCCCTGATGGACAGAATGCGCGATGCGCTCTCTTATCCGCGCATATCCAGTTTGTTTGAAATTCTGAATCAGATTCGCCACGCCGATGACAAAATAGCGGCCTTCCGTGGCTACTTCATGCAAGATGGCAGCAATGACTACCGCTGCACGGACGGCACGCCCGGAAAAGACTTTGACACGATACATCGCGGCACTTGTACAGGCTTTCGTTTTGACGGCAGCGCCACTTTTGCCAACTCGGCCCGCGTTGATAACGCCAGTGCCCTGATATCAACTGCCTTATCATCCAACTCCCAGTACTACAAAAATTTGCTCTCGACTGATGGCTTGCCTAACCTATTGTTTCTCGAACGCCTCGCCAAATTGAACAAACGTTCAAAGGAAAATGGAGGCGGGGTCATTTTATTTATGCCGCCCCTTCTGCCCGGCCTGGAAGCAGAATTTCTCCGGCATCCGCAATTGGGGTCTGTACTGAAAAAAACCAAACAGAAACTGAAAAAATGGTCCAGAGAAAACGAAGTGGTCTGGTTCGACGCTGGACAATCCGAACAATTTGACTGCCGAGCTGGCGAATTTCTTGACCAGCACCACGCAACGGCCACTTGCTACAACAAAATATTCCATCAATTCTGGCTAAATATGCCGAATCCTGACAGAACGATTACTCCGTTTTCTGCTGGTAAAAAACAATGAAGAATCTCGTTACCAACAAATTACTATTAATCGCCTCAGTATTGAGTTTACTCACGGCATTTAACCATTACTACATCGGCGAGGAAGCCATATTTCCAATTACCTCAATGGAAATGTGGCAACACGACACATGGCTCAAGCAATATTTATACGGTGCAGATGT
>CAIOSY010000008.1 GCA_903861075.1 uncultured Nitrosomonadales bacterium | reverse complement strand
GAGCTGCTCCACCCCGCGTCAGAAAACGAACTATAGCAAACCCACCCCGCCTCGTCAAACAGTATTTACGTTTTTATTTTAATTACACACGCTCCTGCAATGTGAAACCCGATCTAACATCCTGCCTCTATACTATGGTCACGTATAAAACCATACCCGGCATTCTTAAAATAATGACCGAAAAGCACCCTGTTTGACTGACGTGCAGTTGATTCTACGGCATAATGCATGCCTCATTTCTTGAAAACTTACTGCAATGAAAATCACTGTAATTGGTTCCGGCTATGTCGGTTTGGTGTCAGGTGCGTGCCTGGCAGACTTGGGTAATGACGTACTGTGCCTCGATGTTGATCCACGCAAAATAACATTGCTTAATAATGGTGGCGTACCTATCTACGAACCGGGTCTGGATGAAGTCATTAAACGCAATATTGAAGCCGGACGCCTGCGCTTCACAACAGACGTTGCGTTAAGTGTCTCGCACGGTCTGGTACAAATGATCGCCGTAGGAACACCTTCTGATGAAGATGGCTCGGCAGATCTGCAATACGTCATCGCTGCCGCCCGCAACATCGCACGACACATGACAGAATTCAAGGTTATTGTGGATAAATCGACCGTTCCTGTTGGCACGGCTGATAAAGTCAAACAAGCTGTTCAGGATGAACTGGACTTGCGGGGATTAAGCGTGGCATTCAGTATGGTATCCAATCCTGAATTTCTCAAGGAAGGGGCGGCAATAGACGATTTCAATCGCCCTGATCGCATTGTTATTGGTGCCGAAGATGAAGCTGCTATCAAAATTATGCGCGAAATGTACGCCCCCTTTCAGCGTAATCACGAACGTCTTATTGTCATGGACATCCGCTCAGCAGAATTAACTAAATATGCTGCCAATGCCATGCTGGCAACACGTATCTCTTTCATGAATGAACTTGCCAACCTGGCTGAACGCGTCGGAGCAGACATCGAGCACGTACGTAAAGGTATCGGCTCTGATCAGCGCATCGGCTTTAGTTTCTTATACGCCGGTTGCGGCTATGGGGGTTCCTGCTTCCCCAAGGATATTCGCGCCTTGCAACGCACCGGCGAAGAATACGGCTTACCACTCAAAGTGCTAGAAGCGGTAGAACTTGCCAACGACGCGCAAAAATATGTTTTACTTAATAAAATCACCCGCCGATTTGGTAACGACCTAACGGGCTGTCACTTTGCTTTATGGGGACTGTCCTTTAAACCCGGCACGGATGATATGAGAGAGGCATCCAGTCGTGTCCTAATGGAAGGCCTTTGGGCAAGAGGTGCAACTGTGTGCGCTTACGATCCTGCTGCAATGAAAGAAACACAACACATTTACGGTGAACGCAGTGACCTACGCTATGCAGAAAATTCCAAGGACGCCCTTCAGAACGCCGATGCACTCATAATCGTAACTGAATGGAAAGCCTTCAAGAGCCCCGATTTTTCTATCATTAAAGCGCGCCTTAAACAGCCGGTTATTTTTGACGGCCGCAATTTATTTGAACCTGCCGACATGACAGCCTTGGGCATTGAGTATCACGGTATAGGACGGGATATTCCGACAGTAAGCTAAAAAAATACCCCGCCTAAGGCGGGGTATTTTTTTAGCTATACAAGCAACGAACCTTAACTTCTTTCACCCTGAACAGCTAACACCCCGGTACGACCCTCAATTTCGCGCATCAAAACTTCGTGGCGAGGCAAAGTGGTTAGCGACAGGTCTTGATGATATTGCTGCATCGAGACCAATTCATAACCTTGAGCCTGCCAACCTTTTAACAGCGCCTCAAATACCGGCATCCACTTACCGCCTTCCAATTCAGCATGCAAGGTATAAACATGGCCGGTCGATGGCGCATCTGCAGTCAATTTCAGAACATATTGCGCGACATTATCCAGCGTAATGCCATCACGGTTCATCAGCTCATCCAACGTCGGCAGGGTGGTAGGCAATTCAGGGCATGCAATAATTTCAGCTTGCCAGGTCGGTATAAAAGGATGCGTTCCCCGCGTATTAGACGAATATTCAAATTCCATGCCCTGCATTAACCGCTGAGCATGTCGATTCATCTGCCAGCCTGCAGCCGCATGCGCATGGGGTGCTATACCAAAAATCTCAGTATAGCGATCAATCGCGCGCTGCAATTCACACCTTGTCCATTTTTCATTCTTGTTCGCCACATAATCCTGCCAACGAATATGATCAAAACAATGAATACCCACTTCAAAGCCCGCATCGCGTGCACTGCGCATAATAGCCGCACACTGCTTACCAATATCAGGGGACGGTAATAAGGTACCATACAACAGCGTTTTAATGCCGTAGTGTTCAACAACCGAGGTACGAGACACCTTACCCAAAAAACCGGGTCGAAACACCCGCTTAATAGCTCGTCCTGTATGATCCGGCCCTAATGAAAAGAAAAACGTTCCCTGCGCATGATAACGCTGCAGTATCTCCATCAGACGCGGCACCCCCTCGCATGTTCCGCGATAAGTATCCACATGAATTTGCAAGGCAAGTTGTTTCATATTCAAGTTCAGATTTTAAAATTGAGTAAAAGCCACCGCTGCACTTTTAACTCAATCTTCGCGCCTGCTTTTAGTCCATTAGTTTACGTGCTTCGCCAACCTGGCCACGGTAAGCATCAAAAATATTGCGCAGAGTATCTGCCATATTGATAGTAGGAGCCCAATTCAATTCTTCACAAGTATTGGTGATTTTGGGTACACGATTTTGCACGTCCTGATAACCTGTACCATAGTAGGCCGCGGCAGTCGTTTCTATAATTTTCACTTTTTGTGCTGATTCCCGATACTCAGGATATTCATTCGCCAGCGTCAACATCATGCCAGCCAGCTCCTTAATTGAAAAATTATTGACCGGATTACCAATATTGTAAATTTTGCCCGTCGCAATACCGTCTTTGTTTTCGATAATTTTCATCAGCGCGTTAATACCGTCATCGACATAGGTAAAAGCCCGTTTTTGCTGACCACCATCAACCAGGCTGATATTCTCACCCCGAACGATATGCCCCAGGAATTGAGTCACTACACGAGAACTACCCTCTTTGGGTGTATGGATAGAGTCCAAACCGGCACCAATCCAGTTAAACGGACGGAACAAAGTAAAGTTCAACCCTTCCATACCATAACCCCAGATTACACGATCCATTAACTGCTTCGAGCAGGAGTAAATCCAACGCGGTTTATTGATCGGACCACAAATCAATTCTGAGTTTTCTGGATCGAATTCGTCATCATGGCACATACCGTACACTTCAGAAGTTGAAGGGAATACCAGATGCTTGCCATATTTAACCGCAGCACGCACGATAGGCATATTCGCCTCAAAATCCAGCTCAAAAACACGCAAGGGCTGCTTAACGTAAGTAGACGGTGTGGCGATTGCAACGAGCGGCAAAATGACATCGCATTTTTTAACATGATATTCAACCCATTCCTTATTGATCGTAATATCACCTTCAAAAAAATGAAAACGCTCATGACCAATGAGATCACAAATGCGCTCCGAACTCATATCCATGCCGTACACTTCCCAATTTGTATTCGCCAAAATACAGTTAGACAGATGGTGACCAATAAAGCCATTTACACCTAGAATCAATACTTTTTTCATTTTTAGTCCCTTAACAATTAAATTCAAATCTTTCATTACCATATCGGCCAGCGAATTCTTCGGCACTCATCTTGATGCCATCTAGCTCAAAGTCCAATACACGCAACACACCTTGCCCACAAATCGCATAGGCACGCCCTTCCTTGATATAAAAAGCCGGCTTCGCAACCTTATCTACTGTACATCTCGTAACCAGTGTCTGAAGAATACGCATCGGCCTCCCCATCAACACCGTGCTTGCCCCAGGATAAGGGGGAGCAACCGCGCGAACCAGGTTATGTATCACTGAGGCACTGAATGACCAGTCGATCACACCATCCTCTGCGCGTCGCCCCCCAAAATACGCGCCTAAACTCAGATCCTGTTTAATTGCGTTTACCTTACCCGCTATCAAATCAGGCAGAATCGCATTTAATGCGATTTCAGCGGCAACCGTTACTTTTTGAAATACCTGCAACGCCGTATCATTAGGCAGAATAGGCACAGCCTGCCAAGCCACGAGATCACCGTTATCCGGTTTCTCAGTCATATAATGCAGGGTTGAGCCCGTTTGGGTCTCGCCTTTGATTATCGCCCAGTTTACGGGTACGCGACCACGATATTTTGGCAACAAAGAACCATGCATATTCAGTGCGCCCCGCTTCGGAATTGCCAATAGGGGTGCTTTAAGCATCTCACGGTAATAAAAAGAAAAAATAAAATCCGGTTGCAGCGCACAAATTTGCGTGACAACTTCCTGAACATTGGGGTTATCCGGCGTAATGACCGGAATACCGTGTAACGTTGCTAATTTTTCAACACTTTCGAACCAAATATTTTCACCGGGATTATCCTGGTGCGTTACCACCAGCTGCACCTTAACCCCTTGAGCCAGCAGCACAGAAAGACACCGTACGCCAACATTGTGATAGGCAAAAACCACAGCCTTCGTCTGCCCTAAGTCGCCCGTATCAAGAGGCAGAGCTGCCGCACCAATTTCATGGTATTGGGTACTCATAGCGTGGCATCCCCGGGTTGAACGCCATTCTCGATATAGGACTCTGCATCCTGCTTTTCAAGTACCGCTTCAACCAGATAGCGAGGACGATGGCGTACTTGCTGATAAATTCGACCCACATATTCACCGAGCAGGCCAATACCAAACAGCGTGATACCTATCATGAAAAACACCAACGCGAACAGCGTAAACAGACCTTCCGCTTCCGGGCCTATGATCAGACGGCGTATCACCAAAAACACAAAGAACAACGCCGAAAATATCGAAGTCACCATGCCGACCATTGAAAACCATTGCAGCGGCACGACTGAAAATCCCGTCATCAAATCAAAATTGAGTCGGATCAAACTATACAGGGAATATTTTGACTCCCCTTCCGCGCGCTCTTCGTGCTCAACCACCACCTCGGCCGGTTTACGCGCAAACGTGTAAGCCAGAGCGGGAATAAAAGTATTAACTTCACGACAACTGTTGATTGCATCGATGATGCCACGGTCATACGCGCGAAGCATACAGCCTTGATCGGTAATTTTAATGCGTGTAATGCGTTCACGAAAATTATTCATCGCACGCGAGGCAACATGACGCCACCAACTATCGTTGCGCTGCTTACGGATAGAACCGATGTAATCAAAACCTTCGTCCATCTTTGCGAGTAATTTGCCTATCTCTTCGGGCGGATTCTGCAAGTCTGCATCCAGTGTGACCACGCGTTGACCTCGCGATTGTTCAAATCCCGCCATAATAGCCATATGCTGACCAAAATTACCATTAAACAAAATTACTCGCGTGACATCCGGACGCAACTGAAACTGAGCACGTAAAATAGCAGCCGATCGATCTCGACTACCATCGTTTACAAAAACGATCTCATAAAAAAGATTTAGCTTATCAAGCGCGGGATACAACCGGTCAAACAGGGTCTGCAACCCCTCTTGTTCGTTGTATACAGGAATGATGACGGAAAGTTGTATGGTATTCATAGCGAGACATTCTACCGCAGCACACGGCGTTAACAAAATCAGCGTTCATTTTTTCAGCCTATCAATGCGACCGGAAATTTATTTTTGTGGTATCACAACCTTAAAAACCGGGCTTACTTTCGCAGCTCTTGCGCGCAATTGTCCACAAGCGCCCTCTATGTCCTGCCCTGCCGAATCGCGTATTTTGGCAAGAATACCTAGCTGGCGTAGCATTTTCACCATAGATTCAGTACGTTCCAATGTAGGGCGACGATAAACCAATCCGTCAACCGCATTAAAGGGAATAAAGTTCATCACAGCATACTTACCCTTCAACAGCATAGCGATTCTTTCCACTTCAGCGTCGCTATCATTAACCCCCTCAATCAACGTCCATTGATATTGCACAGGATAATTGCTAGTGCGCGCATACTTTTCCGCTAATGCCACCAGAGTCTCGACTACCATAGGCGGAGCATGAGGCAACAATTGGCTGCGAAGTTTTACATCTGTGGTATGCAAAGATAAAGCCAATGCAGGTTTAACTTTTTCCATGGGGAGTCGCTCAAACACACGAGGATCGCCAACCGTCGAAAACACCAGATTCTTATGGCCTATATCTGCCTCGCTACCCAGAAACTGAATCGCCTCACACACATTATCCAAATTATGAGCCGGCTCCCCCATACCCATAAATACCACTTTGCTTACCTGACGACGTCTACGAGCCAGTACGACTTGCGCCACAATTTCAGCACTGCCTAAATGACGCAACAATCCAGAACGGCCACTCATACAAAAAACGCAGCCCACAGCACAGCCTACCTGCGTGGATATACACAACCCCCCGCGCGGCAATAGAACACTCTCAACCATTTGACCATCATGAAGTTCAACCAACAACCGTTCAACGCCCTCACCGGCCGGGTAGTCGGCCTTCAGCGTCGCAAGGCCATCCAGCGCTGCTTCAATATCAGGCAGAACCTTGCGCAACGCCAAAGGAAAAAAAGTCTCTGCCGGGCTATTTTTCCTGTCATAGGATTTAGCCTGGCTCCAACCGCGAAAAAAACGCGCCTCATGACACGGTTTAGCACCGAGATCACGCAAAGACAGACTCATATCGGCGATGCGCATGAGTTTACTCGCAGGCGTAGCCATACGAAAACTATCCCAACACTTCCCTGATTGCCATACAGGTGCGTTCCACATCAATGAAAGTCATGGCATAAAACATCGGTAAAGATACAATCTGACGACCGACTTGTTCTGATATTGGGAACATACCCTCTTTAAATCCCCGCTCACGGTATAAAGTGAATAAATGTATGGGGGCATAATGAAAACCTACGCCGATGTTAAACGCTTTCATACGTTCCATGAACTGAGGACGGGTGATTGTGTCAGGTAATACAATTTGAAATAAATGCCAGTTTGTATTGGCAAAATCTTTAGGTGGCAGCTGTGCACCCGTTCTCTTCTCGAAATCCACACCCAAAAGCTTAAAATAATGTTGCGCCAGTACGCGACGATGCGCAGTAATATCCTGCAACTTTGCAAATTGCCCCAGACCAATCGCTGCTGCAATATCGGTCATATTGTATTTACCGCCCAACACATCAACATCAATCCCATCCCAACCACTGCGCGAAACGCCTTGCAAGCGATATTTTTCGGCCAGAACCACCTCTTCGGGCGTATTCAGCACCAGCGCGCCCCCTTCTGAAGTGGTGATATTTTTGTTTGCCTGAAAACTAAACGAGATAAAATCGCCAAATGAACCTATGGGTTTTCCCTGCCATGTTGAACCTATGGCTTGTGCGGCATCTTCAATGACACGCAATTTGTATTTCTCAGCAATCGCGTACAGTTTATCCATATCCAGCGGCCGTCCTGCCAGATAAACCGGAATAATCGCACGTGTACGCGAGGTAATCGCCGCTTCAACTTTATCCAGATCAATGTTGCGTGTCACAGGATCGATATCGGCAAATACCGGTATGGCACCGACTTCAAGAATCACATTCGCGGTTGCAACCCATGAAATCGGCGTGGTAATAACTTCGTCACCGGCACCTATCCCGGCAATGCGCAGGGCTATTTCCATCGTGCAAGTGCCTGAATTAAAAGTACGAACTGGACGACCGCCAAAATATTCAGACAGTTTCTTTTCAAATTCAGCCACCTTCGGACCACTGGTGATCCAACCCGATCGCAACGTTTCGGCCACCGAAGCAATCGTTGCCTCATCTATGGTGGGTTTAGAAAATGGCAAAAAATGATTCATAAAATATCCTTACAAACTTAAAGTGGAAATATCGCCTAAACAGATGAATCAAGCGCGTGAAATGATAATCACGCCGAGAATAATCACCCCCATGCCCACCAACTTAACGGGATTGAAGGCTTCTCCCAGTAAATACCAGGCTGCGACGGCATTGACGACATAAGCCATAGACAGCATAGGAAAGGCAATACTCACTGGCACGCGCGACAAGGCCAACACCCAAATGACAACACTAAACCCATAACAAAACAGGGCGGTAACAATATGCCACTCCGTCGCAAGTTTCCAACCTATCGGAATAATATTCGCCATACTAAAATCAAAATAGCCGATTGAGTTCGTCCCCGCCTTCATTAAAATCTGCGCGGTGGCATTTAGCATCACACCCGCAAAAATCAAACCAAAACTGATTATATTCATAGCTTTTTCACCACAATGTGTTGCGTATCTTGAAAGATAATTTGCATTTTCAGACCCAATTGCTGCAATTGCCGATAAACAGGCACCTGCATAATTGCCAACGCTTCGGTTTGTGCAGCCCATACCGGAGCAAAAGCCTCGAGTGTCGGAATCCAACGATTAGGCTCTTGTTTAATACCGAAACCCATCTCATCTTGATATTGCACCAAGGTAAAAGTGCGCTTCAAATAAAATGGCAGCGTTTGTTCATAAGTCAGGACGGAGTAAAAAGGAATGCCCGTATGCACCTGGGCGCGGATTGCTTCGGCAATGTGTTTAGCAGAACGTTCACGGGCAACGCTATTGTAGCCTGACACACCAATCTGGGCACACAGCACAGCAGCCAGTGAAATCACGACCACCGCCGTCGTTTTTTTCTGGCGCCACAACAAAATCAGTCCCGCAACAAGCCCGGCGAGCCAAATCAGCGAAGCGGTCACTAACCAGATACGATAATGAGGATATAACGCTATTTGATTCGGCGTATCGGCAAATTTAGCCACATTGATTGCCAACACCAGAAAAACCATTGCAACAGGCACGATAATGACGACTTGCCAAAACAAATCCCGGCTACGCATAAAAACAAGCCTCTCGCCCATGAGTAAAGCCATAGCAGGAAACATAGGCAATAAATAAGAGGGCAACTTGGAGCCTGAAACTGAAAAAAATACGTAAATAAATACAATCCAAATAAGCAAAAAACGTGAGGGATTGAAAGTGTTTCCAGTGTAACTATTTGAGATAGGTCTGGCTAATGCGCTCCTCAATAAGGTATCGAACATTAACAGTGTCCAAGGCAATGCCCCCGCTATCAAAATAGGAACGAAGTAATACCAGGGCTGATAGCGTCCCAGATCCTTGGTTGTAAAACGGGTGTAATGTTCGTAGATAAAAAAACGATCAAAAAATTCCGGATTGGCCTGCATGACCTGATAAAACCAAGGCATTGTGATCAGCAGAAAAACAGCCCCTCCCATCGACCAGTGCATGCGTTTTAACACCGTAAAATTTCGCTGCACGAAACAATAAATAAGCACCGCCGTACCCGGCAAAATAATCCCCATTAACCCCTTAGAGAGCACAGCCAGCGCCATCCCCGCCCAAGCCAGCAGCATCCAATTCCGCTGTTTAGTTATATCGGTTTCATTTTGCCCCAATAGCAGCGCCACTATTCCCAGGGTGATAAAAAAAGTCACCCCCATATCCAAGGTATTGATATGCCCCATTAAAACGTACAACATACTACTGGAGAGCAACATCACAGAAAAACCGGCAGCTTGACGACCAAACAGTCGCAAGCCCGCAAACCAAACCAAAAACAACCCCGCAAAACCCGTTAATCCCGTCCACAAACGTGACGTCCACTGATGCTCACCAAATACGGTATAGGCAGTTGCCGTTGCCCAGTATTGCAACGGTGGCTTTTCAAAATATTTAAGATCATTCAAGCGCGGCGTAACCCAATCACCAGACGCAACCATCTCACGCGGAATTTCCGCATAGCGCCCTTCATCAGGTTTTATAAGCGTGCGATACTCAAGATTGGCGAACCAAATGACAGTCAGGGTGATCAGCCATAACAAAATATTACGACGAGTAATGTGCACGTTCATAATGTTTGCTCACTAAGCACATCCCTGTGCAATCGACTAGCAAGATGGATGCAAACACAAACAGCGCAGTACAACGAGAAAAGACGCTGACAATAATTCAGGCAAACCGGAAAAAATTTCATTCAGAGATCCTGAAAAATGCAAAAGGGAATAGGCGAATGCGTTGATTTTAACCGTTTCTCATTAAATGATTCAACTATCTGCTTATTCAGGGTATGCACCCACCCTCACGGCAACACTTTTGCCCGTGCTGTTCCCGCCGCAAAGGTAATATGCAACTCTTTACCTGGTTTTAATTGCCGGGCATCTGAGACAAGGTTGCCAGAAACATCTTGCACGAGACTATACCCTCGCGCCAGCACCTGCTCAGGATTGAGCATAAGTAAATGCTGAGCCAGACTCTCTAATCTGGCCTTCTGACGCGCCTGAATAATTTTAAGCGCTTGATTTAATCGCAGACTTAAATGAAATTGTCTATCTTTCATGCGTTCAAAATCACGACCCGAATGCCGCAAACGTTGCGCCAAACTTTGATAACATGACAACTGACGCTGCTGAGCCTGTTGCCAACTACGCTGCAAACGCTGCTTAAACTGAATCAAATGGCTGGATTGACGCTGAAGTTGCTGCTCGGGATGAACTAAACGACGTTGTAAATAATCCAGCGACTGCATCGCATTTTGTATGCGGTTTCGCATTGGGCGCTGCAGGTGCTGAGCCGTATCACGTAACCCTTGCATGAGCGCATTTCGATCCGGCACAACGCGCTGAGCAGCGGCTGTTGGAGTAGGAGCCCGTTCATCGGCGACAAAATCGGCGATCGTAAAATCAGTTTCATGACCAATGCCGGTGACAACTGGCAGCATACTGGCCGCAATCGCACGCGCCACAACTTCTTCGTTGTAAGCCCATAAGTCCTCTATACTCCCGCCTCCCCGACAGAGAATTAACACACTGACTTCTGCACGCTGATTGGCAAGTTGTAGCGCCTGTGCAATTTTTTCACCGCTACCCACCCCTTGAACGGCAGTAGGATAAAGTATGATAGGCACACAAGGTAACCGTCTTTGTAAAGTCGTAAGCACATCACGCAAAGCCGCTGCCTGTGGGGACGTGACAATCCCGATACGTCTTGGAAAATTTGGTAGCGGGCGTTTTTGATCTGCTGAAAATAAGCCTTCCGACTCTAATTTTTGTTTAAGCCTGGCAAATTTTTCATACAACACCCCAAGCCCGGCAGGTCGCAGCTGCTCTATGGTCAGTTGAAAATCCCCGCGAGCCTCATAAAGACTCGCTATAGCTTGCACTTCGACTTGATGTCCATTGCCAACGAGTTGATCCTGCGCCTGATTCCGGTGACGAAACATGACACAGCGCACCTGAGCCTGCTCATCCTTAAGGGAAAAATACCAGTGACCGGAAGCCGCTTTTACCAGATTAGAAATTTCACCACTAACCCATAACAACGGAACCTGGGCTTCAATGAGCTGACTAATTGCACGATTTAATTCAGCCACTTGCAACACCCTCGGGCTGGTTGAAAAAATAAATTCATCTGACATATTGACAATTCCTAATTATTCACAAGCTCAATGATTATGGCTGTTTATGTGATGTATTGCTTACAAAATCAAACCACTTACATCAAGCACTTGATTTATAAAGATATATTAAACTGCTCCGAAACAGGCAAAACAAGATAAGTCCTTATAACGCACCGATTTAAATACTTCGTGCACACCTTTATCCACAACGTTATCCACAAATAATGTGGGTAACTTAAAATATCATTTAATGTCACGGGATTAGCCCGTTTTCACAAAGACAAACATGAGAATTCTTGCTCAACTTAGCGTGACACGCTACAGTTACGCCCCTACTCGCTCCAAATTCAATTTCTGTAATGATTTTGGAAGCACACTAACAATTTAAGCTTATCTGGAGAATACCCGTGTTTGCAATCGTAGAAGCGGCTGGCTGGCCAATCTGGTTTTTAATTTTTTCATCTATTATTGCCACAGGATTAATTACCGAAAGGCTAATCTATTTGCGCAGCAGCAAAATAGCCCCTTTAACTTTACTCGATGAAGTGATCGCTGAACTCAAACAACGTGGTGTCAGTGACAGCATGCTGGATAAACTAAGTAAGCAATCGCCGCTAGGTTACATTTTTGCGGCAGGCTTAAAAAACATCAAAAGCCCGCAAGAAATCATGAAAGAGTCTATTGAAGAGGCCGGTCGTGCCAGCAGCCATAAATTAGCCCGTTTTCTTACCACGCTGGGTACCATCGCCTCAATTAGTCCTTTGCTGGGACTGTTCGGCACCGTAATCGGCATGATTGAAATCTTCAGTGCACAATCGGGTGCGGGCAGCAGTCCAACCGTATTAGCACACGGCATTTCCGTTGCCTTATACAACACCGCCTTCGGACTGATCGTTGCAATACCCAGCATGATTTTTTATCGTCACTTTCGCGCCAAAGCAGATAGCTTAACCATTGAAATGGAACAACAAGCGATCAAACTCGTTGAAATTGTGCATGGTCAGCGTCAGGGATAAGCAGATGAATTTTCAACGCGGAAATACACGTGAAGAGCCGGAAATAAATCTTATTCCGATGATAGATGTGCTATTGGTGATACTCATTTTTTTGATGGTCACGACCAGTTATGCCAAATATTCTGAACTGCATATCAACCTGCCTGAAGCCGGAGGACAAGCCGAGACGACACAAACACAATCCGTCACGATCTCAATCGATGCCACGGCTCACTACACAATTAACACCACCTCTGTGCAATTCACCAATATAAGTCAACTGACAGCGGCGATTAAAACGGCAGCGGGGAGACAGACCGATCCGATGATTGTAATCAATGCCGATGCCAAAACCCCTCATCAGGCGGTGATCAATGCGATGGAGTCAGCCAGACGGGCAGGTTTTGGCCGTATCACTTTTGCAACCCAAATGGCACCCCAATAGCGCAAACGACACATATACACCAACCAGCACAATCTGATTTAAGAATTAAATGGCAGAAATTGAACGTTACTGGTACAAAATCCACGCAGTGCATTTTATCTTATGGCCGATAAGCTGGGTATTTGGTGCACTCGCGTACCTGCGACGCTTGATGTTCCATTACCATATTTTTCGCAGTTATCGTTTGCCTGTCCCTGTCATTATCATCGGCAACATCAACGTGGGGGGGACAGGAAAAACCCCCTTAACCCTATACCTAGCACAACAACTGCGAGAACACGGCTATCATCCGCTCATCATCAGTCGTGGATATGGTGCAAAAGTCCAAGGTCAAGAGGTTGCACCCAGCCACACAGCAGGACAAGTTGGGGACGAACCCCGTCTCATGGCATCACGACAGATATGTCCCGTTTGGGTTGGCGCAGATCGTGTAGCAACAGCCCAAACGGCTCTTCAGTCCCACCGTGAATGCAACATCGTCTTAAGCGATGATGGATTACAACATTATCGTTTGCAACGTGATATTGAAATTATTGTCATCGACGGCATACGCCGTTTTGGCAATGGCTACCTTCTACCCGCAGGTCCGCTGCGCGAATCGGCTAGCCGCTTAACTCACTCCGATGCTGTGGTCGTCAATGGAGGCCCCGCATCCTCTGATCAATTCTTGATGACCTTATCAGGTAAGACTTTTTACAATATCAAACATCCCGAAAAAACCGCGATAGCGTCTGACTTTACAGGATTACGTATACACGCGATTGCCGGCATTGGACATCCGCAGCGATTTTTTGATCATCTCTCAGTCATGGGATTGAAGACACAAAACCATGCTTTTGCAGATCATTATGCCTACCGTGCTGAAGATCTGACATTCCAGGCATGCGATGCACTACTCATGACTGAAAAAGATGCGGTAAAATGCGACGCGTACGCTGATGAAAAAATGTGGGTATTGCGTGTTGATGCCCAGATTGATCCAGCGCTGATATCTCACCTATTGCGAAAGATCACCCAACATGGATGCAAAACTGCTTGATATTTTGGTTTGCCCACTGTGTAAATCGCCCTTGATTTACCAAAAATCTGCACAGGAATTGATTTGCAAAGCAGATCTTCTTGCATTCAAAATTACCGATGGCATACCCGTCATGCTGGTGGATGAAGCGCGCAAACTAACACCTGAAGACACAGAAAAACGGTAAGCTGCACCATGTTTGCCTTTCATGTCGTCATTCCAGCACGTCACGCCTCCACGCGCCTACCGGGTAAGCCCCTGCTGCTTATTGCCGACAAACCCATGGTCGTACGAGTCGCCGAACAAGCAGCAAAAAGCGGTGCGCAACAAATATGGATAGCCACCGATCATCACGCCATTGCCAATGCGGTTCATGAACATGGCTACAAAGCTTGTATGACGAGCATCGATCACCCTAGCGGGACGGATCGTATCGCCGAGGTCGCCACGCAACAAGCCTGGCCGGACGAAACAATCGTTGTCAATGTACAAGGCGATGAACCGCTCATCCCCGTCGAACTCATCCGAGCTGTCGCTTACCACTTGTACACCCATCCTGACTGTGCCATGGCCACTGCGTGCCATGCAATACACGACGAAGCGAGCCTGCGTAATCCTAATATCGTCAAGACGGTGCTGGACAAAGCCGGCAACGCACTCTACTTTAGCCGCGCACCCATTCCCTATCCGCGCGATGCCTTTGCCTGCGGTCATGATTTACCGCCTGAGTTACCCGTCCTGCGCCACATCGGCATTTACGCCTATCGCGTGAGTTTTCTCAAAGCTTACGGGCAACTCGAACCTGCCGCGATCGAACAATACGAGTCGCTAGAACAATTGCGCGCGTTGTATCATGGATACAAAATCGGCGTGATCATCACCGGTGTCGCCCCCCCTGCCGGCGTCGATACCGCAGAAGATTTACAAGCCGCAAGAAAAATCTTTGAAAATAAGCTTGCGATCCATTAATTTGACTCGCAAGTTACCACTGACCACTTACCCAAAAAGGACCATATATGAGAGTTATATTATTAGGCGCACCAGGTGCAGGTAAAGGCACACAAGCCAGTTTTATCAAGGAAAAATTCAACATTCCGCAAATCTCCACTGGCGATATGCTGCGTGCGGCTGTCAAAGCGGGTTCTCCACTCGGACTTGCGGCTAAAAGCATCATGGATGCGGGCGGCCTGGTCTCAGATGACATTATTATCAATCTGGTCAAAGAACGCATCCAGGATGCAGATTGTGCGCAGGGGTTTTTGTTTGATGGTTTTCCGCGCACAATTCCTCAGGCTCAGGCCATGAAAGACGCCGGCATTCCGATTGATTTCGTGGTTGAAATCGACGTGGCGGACAGTGAAATTATCAACCGCATGAGTGGTCGCCGCGTACATCCCGCATCCGGTCGCACTTATCACACGATTTTCAATCCACCTAAGGTCGCAGGCCTGGATGATCTTACCGGTGAAGCGCTGATTCAGCGTCCTGACGATGCAGAAGAAACCGTCATCAAACGTCTCAATGTTTATCATGAACAAACCAAACCTCTGGTTGATTACTATCTGACCTGGGCGCGCGAGGAGGCTGCAACCGCCCCCCAGTCGGTAAAAATCGCCGGCGTAGGCAACGTTGATGAAATTGGCGCCCAAATTTTTGCCGTATTACGCAAATGAGCCTGTCCAAACCGGTACTGACGCTAGCGCTTGCTAAGCAGATTGCTGCTGCTGCAGAAGCGGAAGCAATACGCAACAACTGGCGCGTGACTATCGCCGTGGTGGACGATGGCGGACATTTGTTGTATTTACAACGCAGCCACGACACCCAGTTTGGCAGCGTAGAAACAGCCATAGCCAAGGCTTATGCGGCCATCGCCTTTCGACGCCCGACCAAAACGTCTGAAGACGCAGTATTGAGCGGTCGCTTGATACACTTGGCCTTGCCTGGCGTTATTCCGGCGGACGGCGGCGTGCCCATTTTACTGGAAGACGTCATTGCGGGCGGATTAGGAATCAGCGGCGTGCGCTCCTCTGAAGACGGTCAAATTGCCGCAGCAGGATTGGCGTCATTGCTTTGCGACTAAATGCTCATCAGGAATTAGCGTATTTTACGCCCCGGGTTGTTCTGATACTGCTATGATTACGCCAGTGTTAAGCACTGACCTAGTATTGGTTAATCATAGCGATTCAACTCAAGGGGAAAATCATGTCGGGTGGACTCAGTTTTGCGCTGGTGTGTTCTGTAATTGCGATCTTGTATGGTGTTCTGTCTATCAAATGGATTTTAGCTCAACCTACCGGCAGTGAGCGTATGCGAGAAATCGCTGCCGCGATCCAGGAGGGTGCCGCAGCTTACCTTGCAAGACAATACCTCACTATTTCATTCGTAGGCAGCATTCTTTTTATTCTCATTTTCATAGGCTTAGGCTGGCAAACCGCGATTGGTTTTGCGATCGGAGCCGTGCTTTCAGGCGCGGCCGGATTCATCGGCATGAATGTCTCGGTGCGTGCCAATATTCGTACAGCAGAAGCGGCAAAAACCGGCCTTAACACCGCACTCAATGTCTCCTTTAAAGGCGGCGCCATCACCGGTATGCTGGTCGTGGGTCTCGGCCTGTTAGGTGTTGCGGGTTATTATGCTTTTCTTACTTCGACAGGTGCAAGCCCTGCACAGGCGACGCATGCTCTGGTCGGCCTGGCTTTTGGTGGATCGTTAATTTCGATATTTGCTCGTTTAGGCGGCGGTATATTCACCAAAGGTGCCGATGTCGGGGCGGATTTAGTCGGAAAAGTCGAAGCCGGCATTCCGGAAGATGATCCCCGTAATCCTGCCGTCATCGCCGATAACGTTGGGGATAATGTAGGTGACTGTGCCGGTATGGCCGCAGATTTATTTGAAACCTATGCTGTCACTATTATCGCAACCATGATGTTAGGCGGACTATTGATCAGTAATGCCGGTGTCAACGCAGTGATTTATCCCCTGGTGCTGGGTGGTTTTTCCATTATAGCCTCTATTGTCGGCAGCTTCTTTGTCACAGCACGCGCTGGTGGCAAGATCATGAATGCGCTTTACCGGGGGCTTACCGTATCTGCGGTACTGGCGCTGATTGCCTTCTACCCTATCACCACTTATATGCTCGGTGATGGTGTAATCATTGCTGACAAGATGATCTCCTCTTTCCATCTCTACTTAGCGACTTTAATCGGTTTAGCGCTCACCGCCGCTATGGTATGGATTACTGAATATTACACAGCCACCGAATTTGCGCCGGTACGCCATATCGCACAAGCATCTACGACAGGACATGGCACGAACATTATCGCAGGCTTGGGGGTTTCCATGAAATCAACCGCCGCCCCTGTTTTGGTCGTGTGCTTATCCATTTGGGGTGCGTTTGAATTGGCAGGTTTGTATGGTATCGCCATTGCCGCAACCTCCATGCTATCCATGGCAGGCATTATCGTCGCTTTGGATGCTTATGGCCCGATCACCGACAATGCAGGGGGCATCGCACAAATGGCCGGCTTACCTGAAGAAGTTCGTGTCATCACCGACGCACTCGACGCCGTGGGCAATACCACTAAAGCCGTCACAAAAGGGTACGCAATCGGTTCAGCCGGACTTGCCGCGCTGGTCTTGTTCGCCGATTACACACATGCACTTGAAGCCAAACTGGGAGTCATCACCTCTTTCGATCTCTCCAATCATATGGTCATTATCGGCCTGTTTATTGGCGGCATGATCCCTTATTTATTTGCCGCTATGGGGATGGAAGCCGTTGGGCGTGCTGCGGGATCCGTTGTCGTCGAGGTTCGCCGTCAGTTCAAAGATATTCGCGGCATTATGCAAGGAACCGCCAAGCCCGAATACGGTACGTGTGTGGATATGCTTACCCGCGCTGCAATCAAGGAAATGATCCTCCCTTCCCTGCTGCCCATTGCAGTCCCTGTCATTGTGGGACTCACACTAGGCGCACAGGCATTGGGCGGCGTACTGGTGGGAACAATCGTAACGGGTATCTTTGTTGCCATCTCCATGACCACCGGCGGAGGCGCCTGGGATAATGCCAAAAAGTACATCGAGGAAGGCAACTACGGAGGTAAAGGTTCAGAGGCGCACAAGGCTGCTGTAACGGGCGACACCGTAGGTGATCCCTACAAAGATACAGCCGGACCTGCAATTAATCCACTGATTAAAATCATCAATATCGTTGCCTTGATGATCGTACCTTTACTTTAATCTATTGCTCTACGTTCAAAAATCTTTAACCTTACAGCGTCGAGAGCAGCACGCTCTCGCGCAGTTTTTTCAATAAATCGCGAAATCGGCTCGCTTGCTCAAACTCCAGATTCCTTGCCGCCGCCAGCATAGCTTTTTCCAACCGATTGATTTCTTTGGTGACTTGAGCACGACTCATCGCCAGATATTGGGTCTGCTCTTGCACCGCTTTTTGATTACTGCGGGCATCATCTAATTCATAGGTCGCCTCTATAATATCCTTGATGCGCTTGTGAACCCCCTGCGGCGTAATGCCATGCGCTAAATTATGCGCAAGCTGTTTAATGCGACGACGCTCAGTTTCATCCATCGCACGACGCATAGAATTTGTGATCTTATCGCCATACAAAATCGCTGTGCCATGTAAATGCCTTGCCGCACGACCTATAGTCTGAATTAATGACCGCTCAGAACGTAAAAAACCTTCCTTATCTGCATCAAGTATGGCAACGAGTGAGACTTCAGGAATATCCAATCCTTCACGCAACAAATTGATACCAATGAGCACATCGAAAACTCCCAGTCGCAAATCACGAATGATTTCTACGCGCTCTACCGTATCAATATCAGAATGTAGATAACGAACCTTGATCGCGTGTTCCGATAGATATTCAGTTAAGTCTTCCGACATACGCTTGGTTAAAGTTGTAACTAACACGCGCTCACCTGATGCGATGCGTAAACGTAACTCTGACATCAAATCATCGACCTGATTGATAGCCGGCCTGACGTAAATAAGCGGATCAACCAGGCCCGTCGGACGAACGACTTGCTCTACCACCTGCCCGGCATGCTCGGCTTCGTACACAGAAGGGGTCGCTGAAACAAACACACTCTGACGCATAATACGTTCAAACTCATCAAACCTGAGAGGACGGTTATCCATCGCTGAGGGCAGGCGAAAACCGTAGTTGACCAGATTTTCCTTACGAACTCGATCACCTTTATACATCGCGCCTACCTGAGGAATCATCACATGACTCTCGTCCAAAAATATCAGCGCATTAGCCGGGAGATAATCAAGCAAGGTTGGCGGTGGATCGCCGGGATTTCTGCCCGACAAATGTCTGGAATAGTTTTCTATCCCCTTGGTAAAACCAATTTCACTCAGCATTTCAAGATCGTGCCGGGTGCGCTGCTCAATGCGCTGAGCTTCAACCAGTTTATGTTCCCGTACAAAAAAGGCCACGCGCTCAGCCAGCTCCACTTTGATTGTTTCAATCGCCTGCATGACCGTTGCACGCGGCGTTACATAATGACTGGATGGATAAACAGTGTAGCGCGGCACTTTTTTCTGAATATGCCCTGTTAAGGGATCAAACAGCGACAGCGTCTCAACTTCATCATCAAACAAGGTGATACGTAATGCCTGCTCACTGCTTTCCGCCGGAAACACATCGATCACCTCACCTCGGACGCGAAATCTACCACGGGTAAAATCAATGTCATTACGCTCATACTGCATTTCAATGAGGCGTTTAATCACATCACGCTGATGCATTTTCTCATTGTTACGCAAATGCAAAATCATACCGTGGTAATCGACCGGGTCGCCAATACCATAGATCGCCGATACCGTTGCAACAATGATGCAATCTTCACGCTCAAGTAGTGCTTTGGTCGCAGATAATCGCATTTGTTCGATCTGCTCGTTAATCGCCGAATCTTTTTCTATAAATACATCGCGCGATGGAACATACGCTTCCGGCTGATAATAATCGTAATAAGAAACAAAATATTCAACCGCATTATCAGGAAAGAAATCACGTAATTCCGAATACAGCTGTGCGGCGAGTGTTTTGTTAGGCGCCATGACCATAGCCGGACGCCCGCACTGTGCAATCACATTCGCCATGGTATAGGTCTTGCCAGAGCCCGTTACACCCAATAAAGTCTGGAACGACAATCCCTCATTGATCCCCTCGACCAACTGCGCAATCGCCGCAGGTTGATCGCCGGCGGGTTCAAAAGGCTGATGCAAAACATAAGGACTATTGCTGAAAGTTTTGCTCATCATAGGCATTGATAGTGTACTAACACTTACCGCCCCCCTTTAAACCAGGTGAGAAAATAACATCGATTTCGTAAGCAGAGCCTGCACGTTACTAAAAAATACAAGCACCGTTCAGGCTAATACTGCAAAAACATCTTATGCTCAACCGCATAACGAACCATATCTGCCGTACTCTTGAGTTTTAATTTTTGCAATAAATTAAGTTTATGCGTACTGACCGTTTTATTACTAATAATCATTTCTTCGGCAATATCTTTGATACGCCGCCCGCCAACCAGTTGACGCATCACCTCCAACTCACGGGATGAAAGATTGATATGGAGATCCTTAGGCTCAGGCAACAGACTCTCAAAAGCTATTTGTTCTGCAATACTGGGATCGATGTATCTGCCTCCATTACCGACACGACGAATCGCCGTTAACAATATTTCAGGTTCACTGCCTTTAAAAATAAATCCAGAAGCGCCTGCACGGATTGCACACGTTACAACCTGAGGCTCGTTATGCATACTAAAAATAAGAATAGGCAAACTAGGATACAACCCTCTTACTTGTTCTATCAACTCAATTCCACTACTATGCGGCATGGTCATATCCAGCAACAACAAGTCACACTCACTATGCACGGCAAGCTGATTTAGCACTTCATTGCCATTGACAGCCTCTGCGACAAACGTAATATCGTCAGACAAGGCAAGAATTTTTTTAATGCCTTCACGTACAATATTATGGTCATCTGCGATAATTACTCTAATCATTATTTTGTTCCTGTTTTTATAAATAAGGGATCCGCACGGTTACTACAGTCCCCTTTTCAAGGGTACTTTTAAAATCAACTTCACCCCCTAGGGCATAGGCTCTTTCATTCATACCTATCAGCCCGTATGAATTTTTTCGTCGCAATGCCTGTGTATCAAAACCTTTGCCATTATCTGTAATAGTGGCATAAATCATCGCTGCTACTTTCCATATTTTGACTTGCACCTGTGTGGCCTCGGCATAACGAACCATATTAGTTAATGATTCCTGAATAATACGGAATATCGCTAATAGCTGCGCATCAGCCAACTCAGAGACCCCTGGCGCTATTTCAACGGCAACATCCACGGTCTTGGGCAGATTATCACACAACCAGTGAATAGCCGCCTCTAAACCCGCATCTAAAACAGGGGGACGCAACTGACCTGCAACATTGCGGACACTAAAGATAGCATGGTCTATCAAGGTATTTATGTCTTGTATTTTCGCCGTAAAATTCGCATTTCGCCGTGAAAACTGAATACGAAGCAAAGCTACTTCCATGCGCAGGGCGGTCAAAACCTGACCAAGATCATCATGAATCTCACGTGCAATCGACTTGAGCTCTCTTTCTCTTCTGGACACCCCTTCGCTCGCCAGTTCGCGTAACAACTCCTGATATTTTTTGACTTCAAGCGCTTTATTTCTGCTTTCAGTAATATCTGTTACTGATGCCAGCAAAAACTGCTTTTCACCTGAATCAACGCGACTGAGTATCACATTTACAAAGAACAAACTCAAATCTTTACGCTGACACTGCCATTCAAAAACACATGATCCCATTAAAATAGCAGCATCCAGCTTATCTTCAAAAATATTATTTGATCTGAACAAATCAAAGACATTCAATTGACTAAACTCATTGCAAGTTGCAATGCCGAACAACTGCATACTTGCCTTATTGGCATCGCCAATCTGCCAGAAAGGAGGTATAAACGTCAGCAAAGCTAAGCTTGAATGCTCAAACAAAGCTTGATAACGAAGTAAGTTGACGCGTGCCATCTCAACTTGCTCATGTTTTTTAAAGTCGAGTTGGCGTTCAGTCTCTAGAAGCTTACGTTCTACTTGAAGCTGCTCGGTTCTGTCTATGAGCGTAATACGCAGTTGCCCATCGCGAAACCGACTAAAAAGATCGAGGGTGATTTTCTCCTGTTTGACCTTCAAACTGATTACACAATTTTGATCCAACTGCTCATTTATTCCCCGGCGAAAAAACGCTCGCCAACGCACAAGATCATCAACAAAAACCAGCTTATCAAAAGAAAATTGCATCAGCTTATTTCTGTCGATAGCAAATAGCAAAGCCGCGGTATGATTTATTTTGACGATTAACCCTTGTGTATCCAGTGAAAAATACGAGACGGGCGCAAAATCATATAAATCAATATAATTATCACGTGCAATTTCTAGATTACTCTGAGACTCACGCAACGCTTCATTCTGTATTTCAAGTTCAATCTGATGTACTTGAAGTTCATGTAACGCTTCTTGCAAGGCTTGCGCCTGCGTGATGGATGCCCCTCCGCTCAACTGCGTTGTTTTCCCATATTGTTGTTCTAAATGAAAACTCATAAACTAAACGGCTCTATATAACGCAGTAGTAGAACTAACATTTTGCCCTTTATTACAATCTCATTAAAGCCCACTTAATACTCTGACGTGTTCAGTAGCACTCCGCCCCAAGGCATTCAGAGAATAACCCCCTTCAAGTACCGAGACAATACGATGTTGTGAATAACGGGCTGCGACAGCCTTAAGCTGCTCTGTCACCCAAACATAATCGGCTTCCCGCAAGGCCAAACCGCCCATATCATCCTCCAGATGCGCATCAAAACCTGACGAAATCAACAACAATTCAGGTTGAAAATCGCTCAATGCCGGCAACCAGTATTCACTAACTGCGGCTCTAAAATCGGCACCCGATGTACCACCGGCCAGCGCGACATTGATAATATGCGCATTACCACTCTCAGCACCTTTATAAGGATAATAAGGATGACGGAAGGTGGAACAGAGCATCACACGCGGCTCATTATAAAAAATAGCTTCGGTTCCGTCGCCATGATGCACATCAAAATCCGCAATAGCAACCCGCGTCAAGCCGTAATGCGCCAGAGCATGTGCTGCGGCAATGGCCACATTATTAAAGATACAAAACCCCCCTGCACTGTCCGGCCCTGCATGATGACCTGGCGGGCGAACATTGCAAAAGGCATTTTCAGCCTTTCCCTCCATGACTAAATCGACTGCTTTTACTGCCGCACCCGCCGCATGCAATGCCGCTTCCAGCGTATGTGCATTCATGGCAGTATCTCCATCCAAATCCACTCTGCCCGATTGAGGAGACAGGCTTATCACATAATCTATATAAGCCGCCGTATGCACACGCAACAGTTGCTCACGGGTAGCTTTAGGTGCGTCGTAATGAGCCAGATAATGCAGTAGACCTGACGCAATCAGCCTATCCTCTATTGCGTGGATACGGAGCGGACTCTCAGGATGATCGCCCCCCATCTCATGTTTGAGACAGGAAGGATGGGTTAAATAGGCAGTTTGCATAGTAAAAGATCAGTATGAACAAAAAACATCTCACGCGTATATCGTGTTTTAAAGCACTTTTCGAACGGACTTAATACTGTCATCATCCACGCAAGTCGTTATATCAAAACCTAATCTCGCCATCAGATGCAACATATCAACGTTGTTTTTAAGCACTTCACCTTCGATAACTTTTAGTCCCTTGGAACGTGCGGCATCCATTAGCGCGGTCATCAGCTTTTGCCCCAATCCCATACCATGCATTTGATCGGCAATCACCAATGCAAACTCACAACTCTCGCCATCGGGATTGAAGGCAAAACGTGCCACACCGAGCTCCACCTCTTTATTATGCACCTCGGTCACTGCAATTAATGCCATTTCCCGACTGTAGTCAATCTGAGTAAATCGAACCAGCATGGACTGGCTCAGCTCCTGCACACTATTCATAAAACGGAAAAATCGCGACTGCTCAGACAAATTACGAACGAATTCCTGCACGAGTTCCGCATCTTCCGGACGGATGGGACGGATGCAGATATCGGTGCCGTCTGCCAATTGCCAGCGATTAACCAGATGAGTCGGGTAGGGATAAATTGCCATATGTGAATAACGATCCGTGTTCGGCTGTTTAAACTCGACCACCACACGCGCATCCGCCGCGATCACACCGTTCTCATCCACGATCAAAGGATTAATGTCCATTTCCATCAACATCGGCAACTCACAGACCATCTCCGACACCCGCAAGAGCACATTCTCCAAGGCCAGCATATTAGCCGGCGGCATATGACGGAATGCGGCCAGCAGCTTAGAGACCTGTGTGCGACTAATCAAATCTTTCGCCAGGAATGCATTGAGCGGCGGCAATGAAACCTGTGCATCACCCAACACTTCAACCATCGTCCCCCCCGCACCGAAGGTAATAACAGGTCCGAATACCGGGTCGCACAGCACACCGACCATCAACTCGCGACCATTGGGCTTAATGATCATAGGCTGAATGGCGATACCATCCATATGCGCGCCGGGACGATTGCGTTTGATATTCTCGTTAATCTCATGGTAAGCCGCACGTACTGCTTGCGCATTGATCAGATTGAGCATCACCCCGCCAGCATCGCTCTTATGGCTGATATCGCGCGAATTGACTTTCATGGCCACCGGAAAACCTAATTGCTGCGCAATCAGCAGCGCTTCATTTGGCGAACGCGCGACCATGGTTTGTGCGACAGGGATATGAAATGCCGACAGTAAAGCCTTGGATTCCATTTCGCTCAAAACTCGCCGTTTATCCAGCAGTGCGCCTTCAATTATCATACGCGCCCCCTCAACGTCAGGTGTCAGTTGATGTGATAACGGCTCGGGCATTTGCATCAACAGTTTTTGATTTAAATAATAATCAGATAAATAAGAGAATACTTCGACAGCCGGCTCAGGCGTGCGGAAATTGGGTTTTTTGGAGGAGGCAAATAACTTACGCGATTCAGCAACTTGCGACTCACCCATCCAGCATGCCAACAAGGGTTTTTTATGCGTTTTAGCCAAATCAATCACCACTTGTGCGGCTGCCAGGGGCTTGGTCATCGCTTGCGGCGTCAAGATAGTCAGCACCCCATCCACATTCGGATCTTCAAGACAAGCAGCAACCGCATGTTGATACCGATCCGCTTGCGCATCACCAATAATGTCCACCGGATTACCGTGCGACCAGTTAGGCGGCAGCACCTCGTTGAGCCGTGCGATGGTGGCGTCCGACAAGTTAGCCATGACCAGCCCCAAATCGGATGCGCGATCGGTCGCCATCACGCCAGGGCCACCACCATTGGTGACAATCGCCAAGCGGTTACCGGACGGATGAAAACCGCAGGACAGTGCTTTGGCCGCTGAAAACAACTGGGTGACGGTCTCAACCCGCACCACCCCTGCGCGACGCACGGCGGCAGCAAATGCATCGTCAGAACCAACAAGCGATGCGGTATGCGACATTGCGGCCTTGGAGCCTGCCTCATGGCGACCGACCTTGATGAGAATAACCGGTTTAACACGGGCTGCGGCACGCAGAGAGCTCATGAAACGGCGCGATTCACGTATCCCTTCGATATACAACAGGATGCTCTGGGTTTGCGGATCGGACACCAGATAGTCCAGCGTTTCGCCAAAATCGACGTCGGCAGATGAACCCATAGAGACCACGCTTGAAAAACCGACATCGTTGATCTGAGCCCAATCTAAAATTGCAGTGCATAAAGCACCGGATTGAGACACGAGCGCCAGATTACCGGCATTCGCCCCGCCATTGTTGAAAGTCGCATTCAGCCCAATCGATGGCCGCATCACACCCAAACAATTCGGGCCAATTAAGCGTATGCCATAACGTTTTGCATTATCTAGCAGACGGCGTTCAAGCTTAAGGCCTTCGGCACCGATTTCACCGAAACCGGCGGTAATAATCACCGCCGCCTTAACACCGTGTTTGCCACACTCTTCTATAATATCGGGAACCGTTTGCGGGGGCGTCGCTATCACGACCAACTCGACCGGTTCTTCAATCTCAGTAATCGACGCATAACTTTTACAGCCCTGCACCTCCGGGCTGCGTGAGTTAATCGGATATAACGCACCTTTAAAACCACTGGTTAGCATATTGTTAAATACAATTTGACCGACTGAATCAATGCGATCACTCGCGCCAAAAACAGCAACTGACTTAGGCGAAAAGAGCGAAGTTAAATAATGTTTGGACATAAGAGTAATTAAAGACTAAAAGTTATGTAAATGACAGGCGATGGTCGAACATTAACCAGGCACATTGGCGGTCAATTATCCTCGCTGCCCATCAAGAGTTCCAGACTTTTCTATGGAGAAGCTAGTCTTTCTCCATAAATTGCTCAAGATGAGCTAAAAATACGCGCGTCTTGGCAGGCAAATAACGCCGCATCGGCATCACTGCCCAAGCGGGCACCACAGGCAATGACCATTCCGGCAAGACCCGAATCAAACGCCCGGCACGCAGATCATTTACCACAAAACGACAAGGCAAAGCGGCAATGCCCACGCCCTCCATCACCAACTGCTGCATCATATCAATCGAATTGAGTGTTACCCGTCCTGCGGGCGTTCCTGCCCAGTATGTTTTATTATTGCCAAGCTGCCAAGGAACGGCATCCCCGATATCGGATAACAGACGCACTGCCGTGTGATACACCAGATCATCCGGGTGCTGCGGTAGAGTATGCAGCGCCAGATAGATCGGACTGGCATAAAGTCCGAAATGTTGCTCGTCTATTTTTCGGGCGACCAATGTCGCATCATCGGTTAAGGCTCCCATGCGTATCGCCAGATCGTAGCGTTCTCCGATCAAATCTACCCGACGAGAAGACAAATCCATATCCAGTTGTATCTCCGGATAGGCGTCAATAAAAGTGGCAATCGCGCGTGAAAAATGCTGACGGGCATAATCCCCGGGCATCGAAACACGCAAACGTCCATGAGGACGATCTTGCTGACCACGCACAAAATCCTGCGCACCGGCAACTTCCTCCGCCACCCGGCGACAATGTTCTAAAAATGACAGACCAAAATCTGTCAGCATCAAACGCCGGGTAGTACGGATCAGCAAACGCTGTCCCAATACGGCTTCCATATTACTCAAGCGCCGCGAGACCGTCGCCTTGGGCATAGATAGAAACTCAGCGGCACTCACCATACTCTGTCGCTCGGCTATTGTCGAAAACAGAATGTAATCATCGGCAGAAAGGTTTATTTGTTTCATTTATGGAACAGTCTATCTCGAATTAACGGGTTTATCTATACCGGTATTTACCGTAGTATCAACGCCATCCTATTTAACGTTACAAAGCACAACATGAACTCACGACATATTGAGCAACTGATAGAGGGCATTGCCACCTCTGACGGGGCAGGCGTGAAGTTAACCCGCATACTAACAGGCAAGCTACAACAACGTCTTGATCCCTTTTTAATGCTGGACGCGTTCGGCAGTAATGAAGCTAGTGATTACATAGGCGGTTTTCCAAATCATCCGCATCGCGGCTTTGAGACCGTAACCTATATGTTATCAGGCCGGATGCGGCATCATGATAGCGCAGGCAACGAAGGCTTACTGGAAAACGGCAGCGTACAGTGGATGACCGCAGGCCGTGGTGTCATTCATTCTGAGATGCCAGAACAAGAAGAGGGGGTGATGGAAGGCTTTCAGCTCTGGCTAAATCTTCCCTCAACGGAAAAAATGACGAACCCCTGGTATCAGGATTTTGCAAGCGACAAAGTTCCGCAGTATCTCACCGGACAAGGTGTATTGGTACGCGTCATCGCAGGATCAAGCGACGGCACGCAAGGTCTTGTGACCCGAAAAACTACCGAGCCTTTATTTTTAGATGTGCACCTGCCCGCTCACACGAACTTTTCAGCGCAGATCCCTTTATCCCACAATGCCTTTATTTATGTTTATCGCGGCGAAGTGTGGGTGGGTGAGACCCTCATCCCATTGCGCCGCATGGGTATTTTAAGCAACACCGCTCAGCACGTCACTTTGCGTGCAACGTCGGATGCCCGTCTGATTCTAATTGCGGGAAAACCCTTAAATGAAGCCATCGTGCAATACGGGCCCTTTGTTATGAATACCCAGGAAGAAATCCACCAGGCACTGGATGACTTCAGGAATGGACGATTTATTTAAATGACAATGCGACACTACACCCTGACTGCAAAAGTACTGCACTGGCTGATGGCATTGCTGATTTTCACGGCATTGCCGCTGGGATTTTATATGCATGACTTAAAACTCTCGCCCGCCAAACTACAACTGTACAGTTACCACAAATGGATAGGCGTCAGTTTACTGTTACTGTGTCTCGTGCGCATCTTATGGCGCATCACACACCGCCCACCCGCCTTGCTGTTAGAACGCTGGCAACACACCGCTAGCAATGTAGTGCATAGGCTTTTATATTTATTGCTCCTTGCAATACCGCTAAGCGGCTGGCTGATGAGTTCAGCCAAAGGGGTACAGACTGTCTGGTTCGGGATCATCCCTCTGCCCAATCTTGTAGAAAAAAACAAGGTACTGGGCATATTGTTAGGACAGATACATGAAAGTTTAAGCTACATACTGCTGATACTGGTGATCTTGCATATCGCCGCCGCCCTAAAGCACCAGTTTATAGACCGGGATAAGTTACTGTCCCGTATGTTATTCGGAGTAAATTAAATTGACTTTTAAAATAATAACCCTGCTTACGGCAGGACTCACCGCCGCCACGATGGCTCAGGCTGTCGAATATAACCAAATTATTGTCCCTCAAAGCGCACTCAATTTTGCTTACAAGCAAATGGGGGTAGCGATGGAGGGTAAGTTTAAAAAATTCTCGGCTCAAATCAGTTTTGACCCTGCCAAACTGGCGAATGCTGTCGCACATATTGATGTCGATCTTGCCAGCATAGATACAGGATCCATTGATGCCGATGAAGAGGTGGCAGGTAAACTTTGGTTTAATACGAAGGCCTATCCTACCGCCAGCTTCGTTTCCAACGGCATAAAATCTTTAGGCGGCAATCAATATCTCGCCACAGGACGATTGTCTATTAAAGGTAAAACACTGAACGTCAGCACACCGATCACCGTACAGTCTGATGCAAAAAAATCCGTGTTTGACGGCAGTTTCATTATCAGTCGCACCACCTATGCAATAGGCGAAGGCGAATGGCGTGATTTAGGCACGGTCGCCGATCAAATTCAGATCAAGTTCCATCTCGTTGTTAACGCATCAGCTGCAAAAATTTAATCCATAGAAAAGGAAATACCATGAAAATCGCTTTGTCTGTTTTACTCTCTTTGTCTTCTATCGCTTATGCCGCTCCGGAAACCTTCGTGCTGGATGCCAATCATACCAAGCCGCGTTTTTCATACAGTCACTTTGGTTATTCCAATCAGGAAAGCCGCTTTGATACCCTCTCCGGCTCGCTGACTCTGGATCGCGTTGCCAAAACCGGCTCTGTGAATGTCAGTATTGATACCACATCCGTCAATACCGGTTCCAGCTTATTTAACGGACATATTCAAGGCGAAGATTTTTTCGATACCGCAAAATACCCAACCATCACCTACAAATCCAGCATGTTCAAATTTGAAGGGGACAAGCTTGTTGCGGTAGAAGGCGATCTAACCATTAAAGGAATCACCAAAGCGGTTACGCTAACGGTAACCTCAACCCTATGTATGCCACACCCGATGATGAAGAAAGAAGCCTGTGGTGCCAATGCCACGGCCAAAATCAAACGTTCCGATTTCAATATGAGCAAATATGTACCTTACGTAGCCGATGAAATAACCCTAACTATTCCTGTAGAATCCATAAAACAATAAGTCCACCAATACCGCTTGCACTGTTTCGCAGGCGGATTATCGACAATTTTCTGGAGCATAACATGCCAAACACCCTGTTTACACCCGTAACACTCGGCAAGCTGCAACTCAAAAATCGCATCGTCATGGCACCAATGACGCGGTGTCGTGCAATCGACTCACTTCCTAATGAAATGATGCAGCACTATTACCAACTGCGCGCCGATGCCGGACTCCTTATTTCCGAGGGGATATCCCCCTCCCTCAACGGACTCGGTTACGCGCGTCAACCCGGTTTATTTAGCATCTCACAAGTGGATGGCTGGGAGCACATCACAGATGGCATACATCAGGCCGAAGGGCATATCTATATTCAGATAATGCACACAGGCCGCGTAAGCCATGCAGCCAATATGCAGGAAAACAGCAAAATTCTCGCCCCGTCCGCTCTTGCCGCACCCGGTGAAATGTGGACAGATAAGCTCGGTATGCAACCATTACCTGTCCCGGCGATGATGACGGAAGCTGAAATTATCCAGACCATAGCCGAATATACTCAGTGTGCAAAAAATGCGATTGCCGCAGGGTTTGATGGCGTGGAGTTGCATGCCGCCAACGGGTATTTAATCGACCAGTTTCTCAATACCGCATCCAATCAACGCACGGATGCCTGGGGAGGTTGTATAGAAAACCGCATACGTTTTGCCGTAGAAATCGCTAAAGCTTCGGCAGCGGCAATCGGTGCTGATCGTATCGGCATGCGCATCTCGCCTTATGGTGTATTTAACGGTATGTGCGCCGATCCCGAAATGGACGCAATGTATACCGCATTGATCGCCGAGCTTAACAAAATCGGCCTGATCTATATTCACATCGTCGATCACAGTTCGATGGGTGCACCGGAAGTCAGCCCCACTTTAAAAGCAGCGATACGTGCTGACTTTAAAGGCCGTTATATTCTGTCAGGCGGCTATGATGTATCACGTGCAAACGATGATCTAAATGCCGGCAAGGGGGACTTGGTCGCGTTTGGTCGTCCATTTATCTCCAATCCGGATTTAGTCGAAAAACTCAAAAATGGCGGCGTTCTGACTCCGGCTGATTTCAATACTTTTTATACTGCGGGTAAAGAAGGCTACACAGACTATTGATGATGCAAAAATAGGGTATGAAATAGCTGATTTATTCTGCACACTAAAAATCTCGCTTTCACAAAAAGTGAGATTTTTAGCTTAAGCCTGATGAAAAATAAAAAAATTTCAACACAAGTGGATACAATATTCAAACATTTGAAAAAAATCACTATTTCATGCGCATCACCATACACAATCTCTTGTTGAAGAACCTGACGCTCGCCCTGATATATGCACTGCTTGGCATTGTTGCCATACAATTTTCCGCCACGTCAGGCTATTCCTCTCCCTTTTATCCCGCAGCAGGACTGGCCTTCGTCGCCGTATTATTAAGCGGCGCGCGTCTTCTGCCCGGAGTTGTACTCGGTGCGCTGGCAACGAACATTTACGTCGCCGCAACTATCGATGGTAATTTATCCGTACAAAGCATCACCATTGGATCCTTCATCGCAATAGGTGTGATGCTACAGTCTCTACTGGCAGCGACATTAGTCAAACGCATATTACATAACCAGTGGAGAGACTTAGAAAACGAACAAGTTATTCTTAAATTTCTGACGCTGGCAGGTCCTGTCGCGAGTTTACTCAGCGCAAGTATCGGAACCGGGGTGCTCTGGACTTATGGCATTCTTACCACACATACGCTATTCTTTTCCTGGTGTAGCTGGTGGATAGGCGACACTTTGGGCGTGATGCTGTTTTCACCTATTCTGCTGGTGATCCTGTTCAGAAAAATCCCCCTGTGGAAAAAACGTATTAAGCAAGTTTTACTACCAAGTTTGACGCTCATTGCCATTACGTTAATAGCCTGTGTCTACGTTGCCAATAATGAAAAACAGCAAATCCAGCAAAAAATAGCCGAGCACGGTGTACGTATCAACGGGCAGTTGGCGGCGCAGGTGGCAAATTATCTGGAAATTATTGATTCTTTAAATAATTTCGTACTTGCCACCCCAAATTTCACTCAAAATAGCTTCAACCGTTTTACCCAGAATATTTTATTAGCACATCCTGACATACAGGGATTGGGTTGGAATCCGCTAATCGATCAAGCGCATAGAGCAAGTTTTGAAAGAAAGTTAGAGCATGAATTTGATGGTCTTTCAGGCCGGATTAAGGAACGCGATCACAATCAAAAACTCATACCCGGTTCGGTGCGGCCAACGTATGTGGCTGTTGAGTATATACAACCACTCAATGGCAACATGCAGGCTATAGGCTATGATATTTTCTCTGATCCCTTACGAAAAGCCGCCATCCTTGAAGCGATTAAACTAAAGAAACCGATTATTACCGCTCCCGTTAAATTGACGCAGGAAACAGGTGAGAGTGCCGGCGTATTACTACTCAATCCCACTTATCTCGATAATTCATCCGTCAACTTGCATCATCAGTACAACAGCAATATGCCCACTGGATTTTCAGTCGCTGTGTTACGTATTGAAAATACGGTCAATCACCTGCTAAGTCAAAATTTAGCCGACAGCGGACTAATATTAACCATAGATGATTCCGGCTCAGCGATAAACAACACGTTATTTTCGTCCAGTAAACCACTGTTACCCCAATTATCTAATGTTCATTGGCAAGGCGATCTTCCTATTGGCGGCCGCATATGGCATACCACCCTGTATCCCACCGCATACTTTATTGAACAAAACAAATCTTATTTTGCATGGTTAATCATGATAGCAGCCCTTTTTATGACGGGTATGCTACAGGTGTTTATGTTAAGTTTCACAGGGCGTGCGACTTCCATTCAACGCATTGTCGATGAGCAAACACAGCGGTTATCTCAACAGAAAAAACTGCTGGATTTAAGCCTGGATAAAGGTGAGATTGCCACATGGGAATTGTATCAAACAACTGAACAGTTTATTTGTTCGGCACGTTTTTCAAAGATCATGGCTTTGGAAACCGATATCCGCCCTACTTTGACGCATTTTATTTCTTTAATATATGTAGACGATCAACAGCGCGTAGAGAATGCTTTCAATATCCATCTTAAAAATAGCAAAAAACTCGAAATTGAATTTCGCATGATCATGCCATCCGGTGAGATGCGCTGGATCAATGCCACTGGCCAAACAGATACACAGGGCAACGCCACTTCGATGCACGGCATTTTGCAAGATATTACGCACCATAAATCCACTGAACACGAGCTGCGTCAACATCGTGACCATTTGGCGGAGTTGGTTGAACAAAAATCAGGTGATGTGCAACGCGCATTTAGTGAATTGCAACAGCAAAAAACCGTGATCGACGAACACGCGATTGTCAGCATTTGCGATATGCAGGGACGCATCACTTATGCCAACGATAAATTCTGTCAAATTAGCGGCTATAGTCGCGAAGAATTACTCGGACAAGACCACGTTATTCTGAATTCGGCTGAGCACCCCAAGGGGTTTTTCAAGGAGATGTGGCAGACAGTCGCCAGGGGTGGTGTGTGGCATGGCGAGGTCTGTAACCGCGCCAAGAGTGGAACGCTATACTGGGTCAATACCACGGTCGCCGCATTTATGGGGCCGGATGATAAGCCATTCGAGTATATTTCGGTGAGAACGGATATTACCGAACGTATTCGTGCTGAAATCGCGGCTCAGGCAGCCAATCGTGCTAAATCCGAGTTTTTGGCCAACATGAGCCATGAAATTCGCACGCCGATGAACGGGGTGAT
>CAIOSY010000007.1 GCA_903861075.1 uncultured Nitrosomonadales bacterium | reverse complement strand
TCCCAACAAAACAGCACTCAAACCAAGCAACAAATTGATTCTTAAGCGCTTTAACGCTCAATACCCCGCTTCGTTTCACACCCTGTTCCGGTGAAGAGGTGCGCATTATAGAGATCAATTCCCCCGCGTCAACTACTTTCTGTCTTATCTACAAAATAAGTAGACGGCAAACTCCGAAGGACAATAACACTGGCCATATTGCCATCTACATAACCCAACCATTACTTCAGCCTTGCTTATTAGGAATTTAACTTCTCGAGTAATTCTCGAATCTTGACAGGATCATCCGCGCGCAATATTTTTTGCGTCAACACGGCGATTTGCGGCAGGCTCGTCGATAAAATCCGCTGTTTAATCGTTGGCACTTGCGACGACGACATCGAAAACTGGCGCAAGCCCATGCCTAAAAATAATCGGGTATAGACCGGCTCACCCGCCATCTCCCCACATACTGAGATTGGCACGCCCAATTTATTCGCCGTCGCAATCACATGCGACAACAAATGCAATACAGCAGGATGCAACGGATCATATAAATGCGCGACATCTTCATCGGTGCGATCAATCGCTAATGTATACTGAATTAAATCATTGGTGCCGATAGACAAAAAATCCAACCGCCTTGCAAACGCATTCAGTGACAAAGCGGCAGCAGGAATTTCAATCATGCCACCTATTTTAACTTCTCTGTCATAGGGGATACCTTCACAATCCAGAGCCTGCTTGGTGATATCAATAAACTGCAAGGTTTGATTTAACTCTGACACACAAGACAGCATAGGAATCAGAATTTTAATGTTGCCATAGTGCGTGGCGCGCAACAAGGCGCGTAACTGGGTACGAAATAATCGCGGCTCAGCCAAACACAGGCGAATCGCACGCAAGCCCAGTGCAGGATTACTCGAAACCTGCGCGACGCCTTTGATTTGCTTGTCCGCTCCAAGATCAAAGGTGCGTATTGTGACCGACTGACCTTTCATACCTGCAGCTACAGCTCGATAGGCTTCGAACTGCTCTTCCTCGTCGGGCAATTGATCACGGTTTAAAAACAGAAACTCACTGCGAAACAGACCAATGCCCGTTGCACCATTCTCCTTGACCTCAACAATATCCTCCGGCTTTTCTATATTGGCATATAACTCAATCGTAACGCCATCTAGCGTATTAGCACGTGCACTGCGCAAACGTTTTAATTTTTTCCGCTCAATTTCCCATTCACTTTGCAGCAGTTTATATTCAGCCAGAATGGTGCAATCGGGATTGACAATCAGCACACCCTGCTCACCATCCAAAATCAGCAGATCATCTTCTCGTATCAATTCACGCGCACGATGCAAACCCACCACGCAAGGCGTATTCAAACTGCGGGCAACAATCGCCGTATGTGAAGTCGCACTACCTGCATCAGTGAGGAACGCCGCATATTGCTGTGGCTTAAACTGAATCATGTCCGCAGGACTCAAGTCATGCGCAACCAAAATAGTCTCAACATCGCGGCGCAAATGAGTAGGCTGATGTCCCGGCTGACCGGACAGCTGTTTGAGCAGCCGTTCCGCGACTTGCTTCACGTCAGCCTGACGCTCCCGCAAATAAGCATCTTCAAACTCATCGAATTGTGCTGCCAACGCATCAGTTTGAACCTTGATAGCCCATTCAACATTGCAATGCTCCCGCTCCACCATCTCGCGCGGCCCCACACTTAGCAAGGGGTCGTCCAAAATCATCTGGTGTAATTCTAAAAAGGCATCAAACTCTGCGGCGGCATAGCTCGGACGGTTGCTGCGCAGACTGGTGAATTCGTTGCGGGTTGCATTAAGCGCGACCTCAAAACGCGCGATTTCTTCTGCGACAAAACGCTTGGGCAAAACATAATGTGCCACTTCCAGCGAACTGTGAGACAACAGATGGGCATAACCAATCGCTATACCGCTAGAGACTGCAATTCCGTGCAGAGTAAAACTCATTCCCCTTCCCCGAAATAATCAGCGATGAGATCAATCAGTGCCTGCATCGCATCGGCTTCATCCACTCCCAGCGTTTCAATAGTGATCGTCGTGCCCTTAGCGGCAGCCAACATCATTACGCCCATGATGCTCTTCGCATTCACCCGACGATTATTACGAGACAACATCACTTCGCATTTAAAACTACCTGCTAACTGGGTGAGTTTGGCCGAAGCGCGTGCATGGAGGCCGAGTTTATTGATGATCAGTGCGTCTTGCTGCATGCTAGTGCTCCATATGAACGATACATTCACGACCCCCTTCGAATGCGAGATTGGCCAACTCTGTCAAATTTTTATTTGTGGTACTCACGACGCGCAACAGCATCGGCAGATTGACTCCGGCAACGCCCTCTACTCGATCAGCATGGCAAAGTCGCCTGCCGATATTACTGGGGGTCGCGCCAAACACATCAATCAAAATCAATACGCCGCTGCCGCTATCGAGCTCCTTGATTAGTTCTTCACCCTCTGTCAGCTTATGCTGCGGATCGTCATCGCGCCACACCGACAGAACGCGCAGATTTTTCGGCATCTCGCCGAACACATGTTTCACACAATCTGCCAGACAATCTCCCAGCCCGTTATGCGTGACCAATAAGATTCCAACCATTCGCACCCCTACTCAATCTGCCGCTTTATTTTTTTATCAGTGAATTCTATCTGCTTCTGCAAGCTACGCGTCAGATGAATTTCACCCGCCGCATCGACTAACATCGCATCCTTGATCCCCGTACGTTCGGCCATCATTCGCCAACGGGAAAAACCGCCAATAAATAAGGGTTTGGATGCAGCATCTGATAACACGCCGGCATGCGGGCCTCGAGTCAAGATAGTCACCGCTTGTATTCCCTGCATGGGATAGCCACTTTTCGGATCAATCAAATGACAATAACGCTTTTCACCCAGCATAAAATAACGCTGATAGTCACCTGACGTGCCTATCGCCTCCCCATCATGCAAGGCTAACACGGCCAAAGCACCGGATTTGCGCGGATCCTGAATACCCACCCGCCAAGGACTGTCACCATGCTGGCCCATAGAAATAATATTGCCACCGATATTTATCAGCGCATGATGAATGCCCCGCTTTCTCAAAATCTCAACCGCACGATCCAGCGCATAGCCCTTGGCATAACCGCCCAGATCCAGTTGTACAGCACGATTTCTGCTTCCAACACGCACCCCGCTTGCACTGGCAGATTGAAAAACCAGATCACTCATCTGCGGATTCAAGGCGACCCATTGAGTAATCAGCTTTTCATCCGGCAGCACCGGCTTAAATTCATCAGCATGAAAACCCCACAGCTGTACCAATCCGCCAATAGCAGGATTAAATATCCCCTGGGATAGCACAGAAAAATCCATCGCATCCTTCAACAGGGCAGCGAGTTCGACAGAGACAACCAGACTATCCCCTCTTGCAATCGCCGCATTGAGCCCACTTAATTCGGAAGGTTTCCAGGCGTGCAACATATCGTGCAGACGCTGAAACTCATGCATAACCTCTGCACTAGCCTGCTTGGCGCGCGGCTCGGTTTCGCCGTAAATACTCACTTCAACCAATGTGCCAAATACATAGCCCTGCTCCTGATACAGAGGCTCCTTGCCACATGAAACCAGTAGACAAAAAACAGGCAGCAACAGAAAAAATCTTAGCAGCCTGTACCACGATTCCACACCACCGCTATCCGCGAGCCTCAATCTTCAATCCTCATCGTCATTCTGCGCCTCCAACTCCAGCGAGGCTGCCAGCAATGCCAGTCGCGCCACAACGCCATAAGCATAAAAACGATTAGGCGTATCGTCAGGTGCGCACTCCGGATTCGGCAAAGTACAGCAGGATTCGAAGGCCAGGGGTTCAAAATGCATCCCCGGGGCATTGAGATTTTCATCCACACCACGCCCGGTGTGGACACGATAAAATCCCCCTACCACAGAGTGATTCATCATATACACCACAGGCTCCGCCACCGCATCGTTGATATTTTCAAAGGTATAAACACCTTCCTGCACCAGCACATCGTGTACTTGCAGCCCTTCCTTTACCACGGACATCTTGTTACGCTGACGACGGTTCAACCCGACAATTTCACTGGCATCCTTAACCGTCATAATCCCCATGCCATAGGTTCCCGCATCGGCCTTAACAATCACAAAAGGGGCGTGCTTCACACCGTATTGAGCGTATTTCAGGCGTATTTTTTGCAAAATATCATCCACTTGCGCCGCCAAACAAGTCTCGCCTATACGCTCCTGAAAATTGATTTGAGTACAGGTTGCGAAATAGGGATTGATTAACCAAGGATCAATACCCAACAGGGCAGAAAATTCATTCGCGACCCTGTCATAAGCTGAAAAGTGTTGGGACTTACGCCGGGTATACCAACCAGCCGACAACGGTGGAAAAATAGCCTGCTCAAGATCCTTTAGAATATCCGGCACGCCGGCTGACAAATCGTTATTCAGCAACACAACGCAAGGATCAAACCCCTCCAAGCCCAGCCGGTTACCTCGCCGCACCAGCGGCTCAAGCAGCACCATACTACCGCAGGGCAATTTAATCGGCGTTGGAGATGCTATTTCAGGCAACAAACTACCCACTCGCACTAACATCCCCGCCTGCTTAAGTATCGTAACCAGTTGAGCTACGTTTTGCAGATAAAACAAATTACGGGTGTGATTCTCAGGGATGAGCAATACGCCACGGGCTTCAGGACAAATTTTTTGCACCGTGCCTTGCATTGCCTGGACGCATAACGGTAAAAAATCAGGATTCAAATTATTAAATCCTCCCGGGAAAAGATTGGTATCTACCGGTGCCAGCTTAAAACCGCTATTGCGTAAATCTACCGAGGCATAAATAGGTGCGGCATGATCCAACCATTGCCTGCGAAACCAGTGTTCTATTGTTGGCATGGCATTGAGAAACCGCTGCTCCAAGTCGAGCAGCGGACCATTAAGTGCGGTAGTAAGATGAGGAACCATAATTTTAGGCCTGAATGAATGCCCCTCATTCTAGCAGTCTTTGAGGATGATTATTTTTAGCAGAACTGCATTTTATGAGTTTAATCAAAGGTATTTTTAGTAATGCGCCCGACACAGTGTTAAAATCACATTCCAGCAAATTTCAAGATTGAGTTTTTCATGCTTTCCACCGCTAATATCACCATGCAATTCGGGGCTAAACCCCTGTTCGAGAACGTCTCTGTCAAATTCGGCAACGGCAACCGCTACGGCTTAATCGGCGCTAACGGTTGCGGAAAATCCACCTTTATGAAAATTCTGGGACGCGATCTCGTGCAAACTTCCGGTGAGGTAATGCTGGACAAGAGTGAGCGCCTGGGTAAATTGCGTCAGGATCAATTCGCTTATGAAGAAAATCGCGTGCTCGATGTCGTCATGATGGGTCACGACGAAATGTGGGCTGTGATGTCCGAGCGCGATGGTATTTACGCGAATCCGGACGCATCCGAAGAAGACTATATGCGTGCTGCCGATCTGGAAGCCGAGTTTGCCGAATATGACGGTTACACCGCCGAAGCTCGTGCCGGCGAGTTATTACTTGGACTGGGAATTGCGATTGAATTACACAATGGCCCAATGAGCGCGGTCGCACCAGGCTTCAAATTACGCGTACTGCTGGCTCAAGCATTGTTTTCCAATCCGGATATTTTGTTACTTGATGAACCGACCAACAATCTGGATATCAACACCATACGCTGGCTGGAAAACATCCTCAATGCACGCACTTGCACCATGGTCATCATCTCGCATGATCGTCACTTTTTGAACAGCGTGTGTACTCACATGTCCGATCTGGATTACGGCAAGATCACGACTTACCCCGGCACCTATGACGATTACATGATGGCATCCGCTCAAGCGCGTGAACAACAATCGTCAGATAACGCAAAGGCCAAAGAAAAAGTTGCCGAACTAAAAGCCTTCGTTGCACGCTTCTCGGCCAATGCATCCAAGGCCAAGCAAGCAACATCCCGCGCACGTCAAATCGACAAGATTAAAATCGAAGACATTAAACCGTCCAGCCGCCAATATCCGTTCATACGCTTCGAATACGATGACAGGGAAAAACTGCATCGCACCGCCGTGGAAGTTGAGAATCTGGCCAAGGGATTCGACAAGCCATTATTTTCTAATGTCAACATAAGAATTGACGCGGGTGAAAAAGTAGCCATTATCGGGCCTAACGGGATAGGGAAAACAACCCTGCTGCGCTGCCTTGTGAATGACCTTACGCCTGACTATGGTCAAATCAAATGGACAGAAAAAGCTAAAATAGGCTACTACGCTCAGGATAGCTACAGCGAATTTGCTGAAGATAGAATCATGACGGATTGGATGACCTACTGGCGCGGGCCTAATGATGATGATCAAACCGTGCGCGCGACCTTGGGTCGTCTGCTATTTTCAGGCGATGATGCGCATAAACCAGTCAAAGTGTTGTCCGGCGGTGAGAAGGGACGCTTGTTGTTTGGCAAATTGATGCTGCAACGCAACAACGTGTTACTGATGGACGAACCAACCAATCACATGGACATGGAATCTATCGAGTCGCTCAACACCGCTTTACTGGAATACAAGGGAACCGTTGTGTTCGTCAGCCATGACCGCGAATTCGTCAGCTCGCTGGCCACGCGCATTATCGAAATCACCGCCAAGGGGGTCACCGATTACCACGGCACATATGAAGAATACTTGCGCGATCAGGGCATGGCGATTTAGCGAATACGGTCAGATCCGCACAATCCGGCATGGCGAGTTTTTGAGTTATGACAACAGGAACAATCGGCGTATTTGATTCCGGGGTAGGCGGACTGTCAGTGCTGCACCACATCCGCCGGATGCTCCCCTACACACGTCTGATTTACGTTGCCGATTCCGCGCATGTCCCTTATGGTGACAAGTCGGCTCATTACATCGAACAGCGCGCAATCGCGCTGTCTCGTTTTCTTGTCGGGCAAGGTGCAGATGCCATCGTGATTGCTTGCAATACGGCGACTGCTGCGGCGGCCGCCACCTTACGACGGGATTTTAAATGTCCCATCATCGGGATGGAACCGGCGGTCAAACCCGCAGTTGCAGCCACAAAAATCGGGGTAGTCGGTGTGCTAGCAACTATAGGCACGCTGGAAAGCGCCCGCTTCGCCGCGCTACTGGAACGTTATGCGGGTAATGTCAAAATCGTTACTCAAGGCTGTCCGGGACTGGTTGAACAAGTGGAATCGGGTAATTTACACGGCATTAGAACCCGCCAACTGGTCGAGCGCTACACCACGCCGCTGCTGGAGCGGGGAGCCGACACCCTGATACTCGGCTGCACCCATTATCCCTTTCTGAGCAATCTGATACGGGATGTGGCGGGTGAACAGGTCATATTGATCGATACCGGCGAGGCGGTCGCGCGCCATTTACAGCACCGCATTACAGCCGAACTGCCATATCGGGCTGAAACTCAAGCGACTGAAGTATTTTTTTCCAGCGGTGATTGCGATCAGGCCAGGCACACCATCTCGGCGCTATGGGGCAGCACGGTTGAAGTGCAACCCTTACCTTTTGACTTTACTTAAGAAAACATGATAAAAATATTTTTCCGTACTCTGCGCCTGATCCTGATGCCTTTCATGTTGTTATGGTCCCGTCTTGCCAGGCCCAAAGGCGTGGTGAGCTCGCCTGAAGCACAGAAAAAAATAGATCAGGACTGCAAACAATTCGTGCTCTATCACTTTAAAACCTGCCCGTTTTGCATCAAGGTGCGCCATGAAATGGCCAGATTGTCCTTGCCGATTGCTTTGCGCGATGCACAGCATGACACTGAGCACCGTAATGACCTGCTCCAAGGCGGTGGAAAAATCCAGACGCCCTGTTTACAAATTAAAGACAAAACAGGCAAAGTCCAGTGGCTGTATGAATCCAAAGAGATCATCAGCTATCTGCAACAACGTTTTTCAGCTTATGACACCAACATAGTTAAATAAATCCACACATGATCCGCCACTATACTCTGACCATCTCCTGCCCCGATCGCGCCGGCATCATTGCAGCCGTGACCGGATTTATCGCGCAGCACGGCGGCTTCATCGTCGAGGCGAGTTATCACACCGAACAGGATGAGCAGCGCTTCTTCATGCGTCAGGAAATTCGCGCCGACTCATTACCCTTTGATGCAGATGAATTTAGCCGATTGTTTTCCCCGCTGGCCGATGAATTTTCCATGAACTGGCAACTGGCCGACTCCGCACGCAACAAACGACTGGTGATCCTCGTCAGTCGTCAGGATCATTGCCTGGATGATTTGCTGCATCGCTGGCGCAGCGGTGAATTAAAAGTAGACATTCCCTGCGTCATCTCCAACCATGAAGATTTGCGCAGCTTTGTCGAATGGCACAAAATCCCGTTTATCCATGTAGACATGACCGATAAGCTCACCGCCTTCGAGCGCATTGCCGCTTTGTTTGAAGAATATCAGGGAGACACCATGGTACTGGCGCGCTTCATGCAGATACTACCCCCAGTCTTATGCCAACGTTATCCCCGACGCATCATCAATATTCATCACAGCTTCCTGCCGTCCTTTGTGGGTGCAAAACCCTATCACCAGGCGTACCAGCGCGGCGTGAAACTGATCGGTGCGACCTGCCATTACGTGACCGACGAGCTGGATGCAGGACCTATCATAGAACAGGATACCGTGCGCATCGATCACGGTGACACGGTAGATGATCTGGTGCGTTACGGGCGCGATATCGAAAAAACCGTGCTGTCTCGCGGCCTGCGCTACCACGTTGAGGATCGTGTACTGGTGTGCGGCAACAAGACTATTGTATTCAAGTAATTGAACTTTTCCGACTAAAATTGTCGGATAGCAAGTTCCATTCAAGAAACGTCATGCATGACAGCCGCACCTACCCACATAGGCAATTACTCCATCGTTGAGCAAATCGGCGCGGGGGCAACATCGAATGTGTATCACGCACAGCACGTCAAAACACTCGCGTCCGTCGCAATAAAACAATTGCGTCGGGGCCGACAGTCAGAAGTATACCAATCCATGTTCGCCACCGAAGTTGCACTGGGACGAAAGATGCAACACAAAAATATCGTGCGCGTGTTGGATGCCGACTTAAATGAGCCTAGTGGCGCTTACATGGTGATGGAGTATATCAACGGCAAGTCATTAGATCACTTTGAACAAACCGATGCCCTGCTACCCATTTTAACTGTGGTGTCTGTCGTAGATCAAATGGCTCAGGCCTTACGCTATGCTGCCAAATTAGGCGTGGTTCATCGCGATGTCAAACCCGGAAATATCATACTGAAATCCGACGGCGTCGCTAAACTCTCGGATTTTGGTTGTGCGATTCCTGCCAGCGAAATGGATGCCATCGTTGCCGGCAGCCTGGCTTATATGTCCCCGGAGCAATTGGAAGGGGAGGCTCTCGACCAACGCGCCGACATCTATGCTTTGGGTGCCGTACTTTATCGTTTGCTCACAGGCCGACACACGTTTGATGCCGAAACAGATTTCGATGCCCGGATTGCCATTCTGAATTACCCCATCATCCCGATTGAGACTTATCGTAAAAATTTACCCGAAGAGCTGATCGCCGTCATTGCCTGCGCTTTACAAAAGGACAAGGATTTGCGTTATAACTTTTGGGATGAATTTCTCAACGACTTTGGCAATGCCGCGCACCAGATTCGCATGTCCGACTACGACCTAGACTTGTATCGCGGCTTCAGTATGTCTACACAATCCGTTTTATCCAACTATATGTCCGCAGACCTGGCCTTTTCCCGAAGTGGTTTCTCGCGCAGCGGCTTCTCCAGAAGCACCATGCCTGAATCCTACGGCGCTTAAACTGGCACGGTCACGATTCTTTCACAAGGACAAGCCCTTCAGTTTCTCCAATTGATGGGTGCAGTCCAAAGCGGCAAGCTTATAGCACTCTGCTAGTGTAGGATAATTGAAGACATTGGCCACCAGATCTCGCACGGTGCCGTTCAGATTCATTACTAATTGTCCGATGTGTATCAGTTCACTGGCCTGCTCACCGACGATATGCACCCCGAGCAGTTTTTCGTTACGGGTATCCACAATCAGCTTCAGCAAACCTTGCGCGTCTCCGATGATCTGCCCGCGTGCGCTATCCTTGAAATAAGCACGCCCTATCAAGTAGGGAATGTTGGCCTGCTGTACTTCTTTTTCGGTCTTACCGACATAGGAAATTTCCGGAATAGTATAAACCGCCATCGGCAGATTTTCTGCTGAGACATGCGCCTCACCGCCAAAGGCATACAACACGGCGGCTCGCCCCTGCTCCATACCCGTTGATGCCAGCGCAGGACGACCTATCAAATCGCCCACCGCAAAAATGTGTGGTACGCCGGTTTGGAAATGAGAATTAACGCTTATCCAGCCATCCCGGGTGAAAATACCGGCGCGAAGAACCTGCAATCCCTCACTATTCGGTTCTCGCCCCTGTGCGTAAAGCACCGCATCGGCTTGTATCTGTTTACCGCTTTCCAGCACTGTCAACGTGCCACTTTCCTGACTCACTATTTTGGCAACCCGCTCCCTCATGTAAAATTTAACGCCCATATCCAGGAAACTGTCAGCCAGCACGGCAACAACATCTTCGCTTAAATAGTCAAGTAGTTGCGCATGACTATCAACCACGGAAACTTGCACCCCCAGAGCCGCAAAGATGGAAACAAACTCACAGGCAATCACGCCGCCACCCACCACCAGCAAACTGTCAGGCAAATGACGCAAATTCAGGATGGAAGTCGAATCCAGTACCGTCCTCTTGTCAAAGGGAATATCAATCGGACGGCGCGGACGAGAACCCGTGGCCAGTAGTATGATTTCGGCGCTAATCTGTCTGCAGTTTCCGCTCCCATCGACAACCTGAAGCGTATGCGCATCGACAAAGGAAGCCTCACCCGGAATCAGCGCTACACCGGAACGCAATAATCGTTGCAAAATAACCGACTCCTGCTGCGCAATGACGCCCTCCTTTCTGCGCACCGCATCTGCCAGCAAACCATGCCGACTCCGTCCATCATGCGCCTGCCGCATACCACCCGAGCGCGTCAGTTGATAAGCCACCTCGCGCATCGCCTTGCTGGGAATAGTACCGGTTTGCAACCCGGCACCCCCCAGATTAGGCTTGCGCTCGATAATTGCAGCACGCTTACCCATGCGCGCGGCCTGCCAGGCTGCATGCTGTCCCGCAGGACCTGAACCAACAATGAGAATGTCATAATTCATGATAAACGTCCCGATGATTGAATAATGAAAGCGCCAATATACACGTTTAGCTGACCAGTTTAGCTAAGCTGAGACTCTTCGCGCCCGGCGGCGGCAGTGAGCAAAGCCACATTGTCCTTAGTAAAGAATCCCTGGAAATCGCCATAACGCTGCACATACTCAATAATCAAGGCGGAGAATTCCGATGCATTGGAAAATACCTGTTTCAGTCCGTCTTCACGGGAACCGACCACCTCCAGCAGAAAAGCGGTTCCCTGACTGGCAATCGCCTCCACCAGAAACTCAATATTCTCTTTACCGCCCCGTTCACCGTCTTTGACCGATAGCGCGATGTGATGCAGACGAGCGCCATAATTTCTGACAAAGGTTTCTGTCGGTGAAGGCAGATCGTCCAGATGATTCACACAATAAGGCAAATTATTGGCGGTAAAAACCTTGGCAGGACTGAAAGACTCTAGCACGGGCCGAACGCTCTTGCACACATTGGTTGAAGAATTTTGATCCGTTATGTCGTAGCTACCCCAGTAGTAATAGCTGGACAAGGCCAGATATTCGAGCAGCGCAGCTTCACGATTCTGGCTGTAAACGCGCGTCGCCAGATGGTCGATAGGCAAAATAAGATCGGTTATATTCAGCGTGTTCTGGCGTTGCTTGGCTTTTTCATAAGCCTCTTGCACGCGTGGCAGGATACTGCATTTACCCAGAGGATGATAAACACGAGGTTCACCTGTCGCCCTTTCCATATAACCGATTACATTTTGTGTATAGGGCGACGGCTTGCTGATACTGACATTAGCAGGCAAATCCAAGGTTGCCAGCGCCTCCGGGGTAAAGAAGCGAAATTCACGTGCCTGCTGCAATTCCAGCACTTTTTGCCTGTCTGTCACACGCAGTATTTCACCCAGATAGCGACTATGAGGGCGCTTTGAACCTGCCGGATGAAGGTCGTTAAGGCTGCGGAAAATATCGTAATAATCCGGATTCTTCACTTCGCGCAACAAAATATCAGGCGAATTCATGTCTATACGCAAAATATGCGTCAAATGACGCGGACTGTCGAGAGTCACCAGATAATGATAAGGGCTCATTAACGCCAGTTCTGCAATGTAATCTATAGAGTGACCCGGTTCAACAGTAATCATCAGTGCTTCGATTTCACCGATCATATCCGTAAGGCCGCAACGGTCACGCTCTTCCAGCAGTCTTTTTATATACGTCTCAAAAAATTCTGAATTGGCTTTATCGCCATTTCGCACAAATCCCGTAGAAGTCAGTTTGGTTTGGTTTTTCATAATCTCAGCATAGTGGTTGCAATAGGATAGTGCAGCGGATCAAAATCACTGACACACCTATCACACAAGCAATAACAATGCCATCGTAAGAAATAAAAATATATACATATCAATCAATTGCTTATATAAATACAGTTATTAGTCATGAATTCAACGCACCAAAATTCATCTCATAAAAAGTGCTACGCTCGATTGCTGTGCATGCGCGAGCGTTACCATGACTGAGCAATATATAGAGAATGGCGGATTCGCGTTTGCCGATAGTTAAAATCCGTGTTACTGTTTTACGGTCGCTTTGCCAAAAAGCAGTCCTTTCTGTCTGAGATTCTAATGACCTACTGCCTTGCCATCAACACCCACACCGGCTTTGTGCTGTGTTCCGATTCCCGTACCAATGCGGGATTTGACAACGTTTCGACCTATTCGAAGATGCATACTTTTGTCTGGCCGAATAACCGGGTTTTCGGGTTGCTTTCCGCAGGTAATCTGGCCACGACCCAACTGGTTATAAAAAGATTACAGGCCGATCTGGACAACGGCACTACACCCAATCTGCTCAGTGTCCACACTATGCATGAAGCGGTCGACTATGTGGCCAGCGTGAGTACTCATGTACAAAATCTGCATGTGGTGCGCGACGGCGGCACGGTCAACTTCGAGGCAACCTTTATTCTGGCAGGGCAAATCGGTACGACACGTCACGAGACCTTGATGATTTATCCCCAGGGCAATTATATTCACGAATCTAACGAACATCCTTTTTTGCAAATCGGCGAAATAAAATACGGCAAACCGATTCTGGATCGGGTCATTAACCGCAATACCTCTTTGGAAAGTGCCGCTCGTTGCGCGCTGGTTTCGATGAATTCAACGGTACGCAGTAATCTGACCGTCGCACCCCCCGTTGAACTTCTAGTCTATGACAAAGATAGCCTGACGATTATTCATCAACTACATTTAACGGAGTCCGATTCCTTTGCCAAAGAACTCTCACTCGCCTGGAATGAGGGTTTATTACGGGCCTTACAGAATCTACCCAAATTTGATTGGGAATCACCCGCAACAATCGCTTCGTTCAATCAATCACAATAACCCCCCACCTTCTCAATCGCTACAATCAGACAATTGCACCAAATTGAAGCATCACGCCCGATTCGGGTGCTGTTTCTCCCTCACCCCAGCCATATAAGTTTATAAGCTATTGTTTTTTAAACGATAGCTTATCTGGCACGATCCCTGCTTCTTGATTGGTACATTCAATCGACTGAAGTCCATTATGAAAACTGCCTATGACGAAATGTATGCCACCAATGGTTCGGTACGCGACCATTATCAAAGTTACGCCCATTGGCTCAAAGCCATGCCGGATGCAGCTATCGCGGGTAAGCGTGAAGAGGCCGACATCGCCTTCCATCGCGCCGGGATTACCTTCGCTGTCTATGGCGAAGAAAACAGCCAGGAGCGATTGATACCCTTCGATATCGTGCCGCGCGTTATTCCAAAGCAGGAATGGACGCACCTTGAAAACGGCCTGCGCCAGCGGGTTCGTGCGTTGAATGCCTTTTTACACGACATCTATCACGAGCAGGAGATACTCAAAACCGGCCGGATTCCCGCGCAACAAGTACTGGGAAATAGCCAGTTTCGCCGTGAAATGGTCGGGGTCGATGTACCGGAAAACATCTACGCCCATATTGCGGGGGTTGATCTGGTCCGTGCCGACTATGGCGACAGCCGTGGTGAGTATTACGTGCTCGAAGACAATCTGCGTACCCCGTCCGGCGTGTCATATATGCTGGAAAATCGCAAAATGATGATGAGGCTGTTTCCCGATCTGTTCTCTCGCCAGAAAATCGCACCGATTGAGCATTATCCCGATTTGCTGCTCAACAATCTGCGTTCTGTTGCGCCACCGGGCATCAACAATCCAATGGTGGTGGTACTAACACCAGGTCAATACAACAGCGCCTATTTTGAACACGCCTTTTTGGCACAACAAATGGGGGTGGAGTTAGTGGATGGAAATGATTTATTTGTCAAAAATGAGACCGTTTACATGCGCACCACCGAAGGGCCGCGCCGTGTAGATGTCATCTACCGTCGCATAGACGACGATTTTATTGACCCGCTGACATTCAACAAAAATTCCATGCTGGGTGTGCCGGGGCTGTTTTCGGCTTACCGGGCTGGCACTGTCACACTCGCTAACGCAGTCGGTACAGGCATTGCGGACGACAAGGCAATTTACGTCCACGTCCCTGAAATGATTCGTTTTTACTGCGGAGAGGAACCGATTTTATCGAACGTACCTACGTGGGAACTGAGCAAGCCGGACGACCTTAAATATGTTCTATCACACCTGCACGAACTGGTGGTCAAGGAAGTTCATGGCTCTGGCGGTTATGGCATGCTGGTAGGTCCCACCTCGACAAAGGAGGAAATACGGATGTTTCGTGACAAGATAATCGCATCACCCGGTAACTACATTGCACAACCTACGCTGGCACTTTCGACCTGCCCGACCTTTGTCGAAAGCGGCGTTGCCCCACGCCACATTGACCTGCGCCCCTACGTACTTTCGGGTAAGGAAATCACCATGGCACCAGGAGGCCTCACCCGCGTCGCGTTAAAAGAAGGCTCATTGGTGGTAAATTCATCTCAGGGCGGAGGCACCAAAGACACTTGGGTACTGGAAGGAGACAACTGACATGCTTTCATCAACCGCAGAACACCTATACTGGATGGCACGCAGCCTGGAGCGTGCCGAAAATACAGCGCGCATGCTGGATGTTACTTATCGTATGTCCTTGTTAAAACAGGCACTGATCGAACCGCATCACGAATGGCGTGCGATGCTCTCCATCAGCGGCCTGCATGAAGATTTCGAGGCGCGCTACGAGCTGCCCAGCGCCAAAAATGTATTGTATTTCATGGCATTAGATAATAAGAATCCGGGCAGCATTTATCACAGCCTGTTTAATGCGAGAGAAAATGCCCGTGCCATACGCGGCTCAATCACCTCGGAAATGTGGGAGGCGCTCAACGCCACCTGGCTGGAAATGCGCCGGATACAGCGTGACGGGATCGACTCCGACGGTGTTGCACGTTTTTTTGAATGGGTAAAAGAGCGTTCCCACCTGTCACGCGGCATCGCTCACGGCACCATGCTGCGCGACAACACCTTCCGGTTCATACGGCTGGGTAACTTTATCGAACGGGCGGACAACACCGCGCGCATCCTGGACGTCAAATACCATATTTTACTGCCCAGTCTCCGAGACATCGGTGGCGCAGCCGATTACTATCAGTGGAGCGCTATTCTGCGCTCGGTATCGGCATTTGAATCCTATCGCAAAGTCTATCGTGACCAGATCACACCGCGGCGTGTTGCGGAGTTGCTGATCTTGCGAAATGACATTGCGCGTTCGCTCATTACCTGCGTGAATGAAGTAAGCCAGCTACTCCATGAAATCAACGGGCCGCACTCCAGCGAAGTAACCGCGCATTGCAACACCCTGCGTAACCAGCTGAACAATGAGACCATCGCTAGCATATTCGACCGGGGTTTACATGAGTACATATCTGATTTCCTCGAACAAATTTACAATATCGGCAGCCTTATCAATACAACTTATTTCTGGTCAAACGACGAAAAAATACCCGTCCTAAACCTGACCCAGACTCAAACCCAGACGATAAACGGAAGATAATAGCCATGACTTATTGCGTTGCAACCATGATAAATGCCGGCATTGTTTTTGCCTCCGATTCGCGGACTAATGCGGGCATAGACAACATCTCAACCTTCAAGAAAATGAAGACCTTTGAACATCCCGGCGATCGCATTCTGGTGACGGTCAACTCCGGCAATCTGGCCATTACTCAAGCCACCCTTAACTACCTTGAGCAGGCGATCAGGCGCAATACCGAGCCCAATCTGATGAGCGTGTCATCCATGTATGAAGTCGCAGAATTGATAGGCTGCGCCCTGCGTGAAGTACGACACCGGGATGGCCCTTATCTGGCAGAAACCAACGTTGATTGCAGCGCAAACTTCATCGTAGGCGGACAGATTTCAGGTGAAGCCCAACGGCTTTTTCTGGTTTATGCAGAAGGCAATTTTATCGAAGCAACACCCGAAACACCCTACTTTCAGATAGGCGAAGTCAAATACGGAAAACCCATCATTGATCGTATCATTCGCGCCGATACCAGCATGAACGATGCTATCAAATCTGTACTGGTGTCATTTGATTCCACCATGCGCTCTAACCTGTCAGTCGGCATGCCGATAGACATGGTTTGTTACAACCGGGATTCGTTGCGACTGAACCACATCCATCGCTTTGACGATCAGGACAACTATATGCAGCGACTGCACAAAAGTTGGGGAGAAGGGGTAAGACGCGCTTTTGCCCAATTGCCCAATTTTGATTACTAACCTATTGCAAACCTTGAAAGGTCTCCCATGACCATCCGCGTCGCGTTAAATCACCAGACTCAGTATGCCTTTGATCATACCGTCAAACTCTGGCCTCATGAGGTTCGTTTGCGTCCCGCAGCCCATTGCCGAACGCCCATTCTGAGCTATTCACTGAAAATTGAACCCGCTGGACATTTTCTGAACTGGCAGCAGGATCCTTTCGGCAACTGGGTCGCGCGTCTGGTGTTTCCGGAAAAAGCCGAATCATTGAAGATTACGGTCGATCTGATGGCGGATATGACGGTGATCAATCCCTTCGATTTTTTCATGGAAGAGTATGCCGAATACTATCCGTTTTCCTATCCAACGGATTTGAAACGCGAACTCGGACCGTATCTGGAGGCCGATTCCACCACGCCGCTGCTCGCCGACTGGCTGGCACGCACCCGAATAGACTTGTTGAAAAAACCGTTACGCACTATAGACATGCTGGTCGGTATCAATCAGCGCGTCAAAGACGACATCAACTATACCGTGCGATTGGAAGTGGGTGTGCAGACACCGGAACAAACGCTGGAATTAAAGCTGGGATCCTGTCGCGATTCAGCCTGGTTGCTGGTGCAAATACTGCGCAAGCTGGGATTGGCGGCGCGCTTTACTTCAGGCTATTTGATACAGCTAAAGGCCGATGTTAAGGCGCTCGATGGCCCTTCCGGAACGGAACATGACTTTACCGACCTGCATGCCTGGACCGAAGTGTACATTCCAGGGGCGGGCTGGATAGGACTCGATCCCACCTCAGGTCTACTGGCCGGCGAAGGCCATATCCCGTTGGCTTGTACAGCGATGCCCTCATCCGCAGCTCCTGTGATCGGCGGCACTGAAGTGTGCGTAACCCATTTTGATTTTGCGATGTCGGTGACCCGAATTCACGAAGATCCGCGTGTCACGCAACCTTACACCGAAGCTCAGTGGCAGGCAATATTGAACCTGGGACATCAGGTTGATGTCGAGCTGAAAAAAAACGATGTCCGTTTAACCATGGGTGGCGAACCGACCTTTGTTTCGATAGATGACATGGAGGGTGCTGAATGGAACTTCACCGCACTGTCAGTCAAGAAGCGCGAGCTCGCGGGTGAGTTACTCACCCGTATGCAAGATCAGTTTGCACCGGGTGCTATGTTGCACTTCGGTCAGGGAAAATGGTATCCGGGTGAATCTTTACCGCGCTGGGCGCTAGGCTGTTACTGGCGGCTGGACGGCAAACCGCTATGGAATGATCACAACCTGCTAGTCACCTCGGAAGGGGGCGGAACACACAAAACGGCAGATGCACAACACTTCATGCAACATTTGACACAGGAACTGAGCTTGGATAAACGCTTCATCATCACCGCGTTTGAAGATGTCGCTCAGAACATAAATGATGAACAGCGCTGGCCGGACAATCTCGATCCGCTCAAGGCTGATTTAAAAAGCACCGCTGAACGGCATCGACTGTCAAAACTATTGGAACAAGGTCTCGGCGAGCCCGTCGGCTATGTACTGCCGCTCCAAGCCCTGCCGCCCAAAACACCACAACGCGCTGCCAAAGCCATTTTTTCAACTGGTTTTCGTTCCAGTCCCTGGCCGCTACGCCGCGAGCATCTGTATCTGATAGCCGGTGATTCGCCGCTGGGACTGCGGTTACCGCTGGCATCCCTCCCCTGGCTGCCACCCGAAGATCAAGACGAAGAATTTGGCCGTGATCCCTTTGATACCACACATGAAATACCGGATACCCCGCCTGAAAAGAAGCCATCACAATCCATCAAAGAGAATTATGAACCGCACGAGATTATTCACACAGCTTTGTGCGCGGAAGTCAGAGCGGGCGTGCTGTGTGTATTTCTACCGCCAGTGGCCTTACTGGAAGATTTTATATTACTAATCAATGCGATAGAATCAACGGCTGCAACATTGAAACTACCGCTCAGACTGGAAGGTTATACGCCGCCATCTGATCCCCGCATACAAGTATTCCGCATTACGCCTGATCCCGGTGTGATTGAAGTCAACATCCATCCTTCTTCAAGCTGGGAACAACTGGTTGTTAATACGCAAATTCTTTACGAAGCGGCACGCTTAACCCGGTTAGGCGCTGAAAAATTCATGCTCGACGGTCGTCATACCGGCACTGGCGGCGGCAATCATGTCACGCTAGGCGCTTCCACGCCTGCCGACTCACCCTGTTTGCGTCGTCCCGATGTACTGATGAGTCTGATTACCTACTGGCAGCATCATCCGGCACTGTCCTATCTGTTCTCCGGCATGTTCATCGGCCCTACCAGTCAAGCACCTCGCGTGGACGAGGCGCGCCATGACAGCCTGTACGAACTGGAAATTGCCTTTCAGCAAATGGCAGAACATCTCAATTCGGGCGAAGAAAGCAATCAACCCTGGCTGGTGGATCGCCTGTTGCGCAACTTGCTGGTTGATCTGTCAGGCAACACACACCGAGCGGAATTTTGTATCGACAAGCTATATTCGCCCGATAGTACAACGGGGCGACTGGGCTTAGTCGAGTTTCGCGGTTTCGAAATGCCACCGCATGCGCAAATGTCGTTGCTACAAATGTTATTGCTGCGCGCACTCGTCGTGAGGTTCTGGCAAAAACCCTATCAGGGCAGTCTCAATCGTTGGGGAACGGAGTTACATGATCGTTATATGTTGCCGCATTTCGTGGCGCAGGACATGAAAGACGTGATTCTGGATTTACAACGTGCAGGCTATGCCTTTGAGTTTGAATGGTTCACGCCTTTTCTCGAATTTCGCTTCCCGCGCTTCGGCACGGTGGTGTATCACGGCATCGAAATTGAACTGCGTCAAGCCATCGAACCATGGCATGTACTGGGCGAAGAAGTCGCCGCCGGTGGCACGGCGCGTTATGTGGATTCTTCAATCGAGCGTATGCAGGTCAAGGTGCGTAACATGAATGACAACCGGCATATTTTAACCTGCAATGGTCGACCCTTGCCGCTAACTGGCACGGGCACACGGGGTGAATATGTCGCCGCTGTACGCTATCGTGCCTGGGCGCCGCCTTCTGGTCTACATCCGACCATAGGCGTACAAGCTCCGCTGGTATTCGATCTGGTGGATAGCTGGAGCGGGCGTTCTATCGGCGGCTGCACCTATCATGTCGTACACCCCGGCGGTCGCAATTATGATACCTTTCCCGTCAATGCCAATGAAGCGGAAGCTCGCCGCGTTGCGCGTTTCTGGAATCACGGACATACGCCGGGACTAATGCATGTGCGACGTGAGGGACGCAATCCCGATTACCCGCTGACACTGGACTTGCGCCGTGCACCTGAACCTATGATGGAAGGCGTGGCGAATATACCAAGCGAATTGATGCAACAATGCCAGCAGCAATAGTACGGCTGGAAATTGAAATTACAACTGACGTTTGCGACTGAAAGATTATGAGCCTCATAGACGACAAATCCATTTTCACCGCGATGAAGCAGAACGGCCCTTTTTCCGTTACCGATGACTTTACTCTGGGGCAGTCTTTTTCAAGGCAAACCCGGCGTTGGGCCAGGCAGTTTAGCGGCGACCGACTGCTGGCGACCAAGTACCGGGTCGTTCGAGCGCAGATCTTTGATTTTCTTCAGATTGAAGATTTCTCAGAAATTCCAGGGTTGCTGGCGAATCCAGCGGCACGCGCACAGCGCAGCGAACGCGCCTGCATGCTGCTGGGAAACCAATTCGGCATGAGCGGGAGCGTCTCTGAAATTCGCAATAAAATCAAGGAGTATGCACAAACCGCTGACGCCGTCATTGACCTGTCGCGCGGCAAACTGCTGGCCCCGTATGCCTCACATCTTGAAACCAGCAATGAAATTGAAACCACACATGATCCGGTGAATCTATTGCTGCGGGTATTCGATGAACGTTTCCATATGAAAGCACGCTTCGAAGCCAAACGAAAACTGGTACTGATGAATCTGGCAGGTTCAATTGACCAGCGCGAGCGCGAAACGGATATCGAGAACAAATTCTATGCATTTCTTGAATTTCTTAACCAGAATGTCTGGAGTCAACAACTCAAGATAGGTCAACTGGAAAAAGTTTACCTGCGAAGCCAGCATGATGCGGACAGTTTCTGCTGCACGAAGGTCAGTGTAATCAGTGAAATTGATCGCGCATCACTTACAAAACTAGGGGATGACGAAAGGCTGACGCTCCTGAAACGGCGTGTCTTTGAGGATGGCGGTCGCAGCTACCCGGTTTATGTCAGCGTGCGTAAAAAGGACTCCGCCGCCAAGGTACTCAAACTGTTGCGCAAGAATGAAAAAAATCCGGCTGTCGCGGTGGATGATGAACTAGGGTTGATGGCTGTGCTGGACAGTATCAGTGATGTTAAACGCTTCGTGCGTCATATGACCCGCTCCGCCATCAAAAGCGGTTCCCTAATGACGCTAGAAGATATTTCAGACACGTTGACGGGCGGAGATTACCCTGCTGCCAATGCCGGTAGCAGCAGCAAAACACAGATGCTCAAGTTTTTCGCGCGTATGGGCGGAATGCGTGTGGAGTTGATCATTCACACTAACCAGTCCTACTTGAATTATCGCTTTCAACGCGATATCGCGCATGAGGAATATGAAGTGAAGCGCATCTTTGATTCGGGCGTCGCCGAGTTTCTCTTCCCTGCCGAAATCTACAATCTGGACATGCAGCAGATACGCCAGACCATGCTGGATCGGTTCCGCAGAAACATCGAGGATTCCGGACGCCTACAAAAATAGCCCGATGACCATGCGTAATTTGCGGATTGAACTAAGTTTTTAAAATTATCCTGACGTTAGTTTTCATCAATATCTGCCGCTCAGCCCAGCTGATTAACCTGCACGTTAACCCGCATCATCGCGGCATCACGGCCGATAAAACTGCCGGAAACCGGCGGTATTGATTCAGGATCACGCGCAACGGCGACCGCGATATGACGGTTGCCGGTCACCTCACCTGAGGTTGGATCGAAGCCCTTCCATCCTGTACCCGGCAAATAAATTTCGACCCAGGCATGAGTCGTGGCATTCCCCACCTCGGTTGACGGCGCATGCAAATAGCCGCTGACAAAGCGACTGGCAAAACCCAGGCAGCGACACGCCTCGATAAACAGCGTGGCGTAGTCGCGACACGATCCACTTCCTTGATTTAAGGTCTGTGCTGGCGACTGAACCCCTGATTCTTCTCGTGTCTGATAGCGAAGTTGGCAACTGATCGTCTGATTCAATTTCACCAGCAGGGCAAAAGTCTCCATGCCTTGCAAGCCCAATCGTTGCAGCCAATCCTGAATGGGAAATTGATCTTTTAGGAATGTCGCCTGCTGAAATGGCGCTAAATCGATCTGCTCACCTGCCGCATAGCTGAATGGGTAATTCACCGCATACATTTCAAGCAAAAAATCATAGGGTTCAGGCGCATAATGCTGAATGATGACTTCGCTGGCAATGATCAGTTTGTTCGAGCAATCCTGAAAGTTCACAATAGCCAGCGAGTTATCGAATGCATCACGTTGCCACTTGATGCGGTAGGGCGGCGAAATTGTCAGCTTGGAGGACTCGATGCGTACGTCATGACCTTCACGCGGACGTAGCAATAGCCGATGCTGATTGAGCGTCACTTGCGTCGTAAAAAAATATTCTGTCAGATGGGTGATGCGCAATCTTTGCATGTGATTTAATCCGGTGCCGAGTCGAGAATTTCCACGCGTACCGACATATCGCGCGGATACAAGGCCGGACCAAATTGATTAAAAATGGCTACGTCAGCAGCATCTCGCCCATAGGCCACCGTCACGCGCCCACCTGACAAACATTGCTGAGTGGCATCAAACGTGTACCAGCGCCCGCCCACATAAGCCTCGAACCAGGCATGAAAATCCATCGGTTCCAGCCGATGCAAATAACCGACTACCATACGTGCCGGAATACACAGCCCCCGGCAAAGCGCGATGCCCAGATGCGCCAGCTCCCGGCACACGCCCTCACGCTGATAATTCACCTCGACCGCAGACATCTGAAAATGCGTGGAATGCGGATTAAAAAGAATGTTGTCGCGTATCCATGCGACGATGGCCGCCACCTGATCATATCCAGGGCTGGCATCCGCCACAATCTCCCGTCCCAGTTCGATAAATTTATCAGACTCACAGTAACGCGTGGGTAACAGATAAGTGAGTACGTCGTCGGGCAAATTCTGCACCTCTGCAAAAGGCGCGCCCGGATGAACATCAATACCATCGCGGGTCAAAATATCAGCAGAGGTACGGATAATGAATTCACCGGGAGGGGCGACCAGACGCTGGCAAAGATTACCGAAATTATCCGTATATTCGATAACCGGCACACTGGGTTTCAGCGTATAGGATTCACGTGCCACCCATTGGTGCATTCCGCTACGGGGACGTAGCATCAGAATAAAAGGCGTGGCGACGCTCACATCAAACGTAATATTGCATTCAGTACGGAGCCACATCGCAATTTCCCTGTTATTCAGATTACATCACCCCACCAGGCAGCGTGGTCAACCGTGAGCAAAGTCAGACAACCATATACGTCAGAAACGCCCATTCAGCCGGTAGAAATAATTGCTCATCTCCTCGGTCTCTGCACTCTTATGGCGTGCCAGGCTGTGTGCGTAACGCACTAGACCCCGCATCACGTAATACACGATGGAATGATGCGTATCGAGCAGGGCTTCCAGTCGGGCGCGCTCCAGCAGCAAAACGGTGCAATCTTCTGCGACTTCGATAGTCGCTTCGATCTTCACCAGATTGCTGCCGACAAAACTGATTATTCGGGCCAGATCACCCGGATCTTTCAGGTGCATCACCATAGGCTCGTCATCCACGATGGCACTGACTTCGATTTTGCCTTCCGCCAGGATCAGCAACGCATCGCCCAACTCTCCGTCACCCGGCCTTGAAATAAATTCGCCCGCTTTGTAATGTCTGACAGTTAGCAGACCAAGCAAGATTTCGATTTCGGCTTCACGCAATTCCGCTACCAGCGTGCTGTTGTCTAGTGTTTTCTTAATGCTTGCAACGGTAATCATGTTTTTACTCCTTCAAAAAATCACATCGTCAATTGCAGAACGCCAGTCAACAAATCGAACCCATCGCCATGCAAGCTGTTTTACCCAAGTACGCTAGCCAGCTCAGTTCATTATGTTTCAGATTCATTTATGGACTTTTCAACATATTGGTTAATGTTCAGACAAAAATTAAAGCAAAATTGATGCCATGATATAAAAATAAATATAATCAATTAGTTACTATTATTATTAACGAACGACTTGCACCAAGACAGAGCTTAGATGCACAGACTTGTAACGGCTGCGCGCCAAGTTGTAGCGTGAGACCGCAAGACCGCAAGACCGCAAAGGGCTTCCCACGCAACAACGCAGTCAAGACTGCTGTTGCTGAATGAAAAAAAGGGCACCTTACGGTGCCCTGAAAAGGAGTCTGGGAAAGACCCCGGGAGGAGAAAATCAGAGTTTAATAGTTGTAAGCGCGTTCACCGTGAGAGGATGTATCCAGACCTTCGCGTTCTTCTTCAGCAGTGACACGCAGACCGATAGTCAGATCCACAATCTTGTAGCAGATGAAGGCAACCAGACCAGACCAGATAACGGTGGTAGCTATCGCTTGAGCTTGTATCCCGACTTGTGTGCCTATTTCGGTGTTTACAACGGTATTAGCCACGTAGTCAGCAATACCGGTACCACCCAAACTCCAGTTATTGAATACACCTGTGAGCAGCGCACCCAGAATACCGCCAACGCCGTGAACACCAAATACATCCAGTGCATCATCCGCACCCAACAGTTTCTTCAGACCCGTCACACCCCAGAAGCAAACAACGCCTGCCAGTGCACCGATAGCCATACCACCACCAACACCAACCCAACCGCAAGCTGGCGTGATGGCAACTAGACCTGCAACAGCGCCAGATGCAGCACCCAACAGACTCGGCTTACCCTTTAACAGCCATTCAGCACCAAGCCATGTCAAAACAGCTGCTGCGGTTGCAAGGAAGGTGTTAGCAAAAGCCAGGGTTGCTGTACCGCCCGCTTCCAGTGCAGAACCTGCATTGAAACCGAACCAGCCCACCCATAACAGTGACGCACCTATCATGGTCATCACCAGATTGTGCGGCGCCATGGCTTCTTTACCGTAACCAATACGCTTGCCGACCATGAATGCACCAACCAGACCGGCTACCGCTGCATTGATATGAACGACCGTACCACCGGCAAAGTCCAGCGCACCCTTTTGGAACAACCAGCCCGCTTTAGCAGTTTCTGTTGCCAGCGTTGCCGCATCCTTGATCGCATCAGGACCGGTCCAGAACCAGACCATGTGAGCGATAGGCAGGTAAGCAAAAGTGAACCACAAACCGGAAAACAACATGACCGCTGAAAACTTCATACGTTCTGCAAATGCGCCGACGATCAATGCAACGGTAATCGCAGCGAAAGTAGCCTGGAACGCAACAAAGATCAATTCAGGAATCACGACACCTTTGCTGAAGGTGGCTGCATTGGCAACGGCACCTGTCGCAGGGTCAAAAATACCCTTCAGGAACAGCCTGTCAAATCCGCCAATAAATGCATTTCCTTCAGTGAACACCAGCGAGTAGCCGTAAACAGCCCAGAGCACACTGACCAATGCAAAAATACTGAATACTTGCATCAGAATGGACAGCATGTTCTTGCTGCGAACCAGACCGCCGTAAAACAGTGCCAGCCCCGGGATAGACATCATGATGACCAGCAATGTTGCGACTATCATCCAGGATGTATCCCCCTTGTTTGGAACCAATGCAGGCGCTGCAACAACAGCAGATGCCGTATCAGCAGCAGGTGCTGCAACAGTCGCTGCGACTGTTGCAGCAGAAGCCGCTTCTTCAGCAAACGTTGGCGCGGATAGTCCGCACAGCGCGAAAACCAGCATGAATGAGACTAATAGTTTCTTCATTTCAATCTCCTTAAAGGGCATCCATACCGGTTTCGCCGGTTCGAATACGAATCACTTGTTCAAGATCCTGTACGAAAATTTTGCCATCGCCAATTTTGCCTGTTTGGGCTGATTTCTCAATAACTTCGAGTACCCTATCGAGCAAACCCGCCTCTATAGCAGCTTCAACTTTGACCTTGGGCAAAAAATCAACCACATATTCCGCACCACGATACAACTCGGTGTGCCCCTTTTGCCGTCCGAAACCTTTGACTTCAGTGACTGTGATGCCTTGCACGCCGATGTCGGACAACGCTACCCTTACTTCATCAAGCTTGAACGGTTTGATAATCGCTGTGACCATTTTCATAACAATCTCCTCG
>CAIOSY010000006.1 GCA_903861075.1 uncultured Nitrosomonadales bacterium | reverse complement strand
TGTGAGTGACAGTGCTACGCTCCAACAGTTTGACGCTCCGGCAGTCTTTACCCCATGAAACTTGCTATGTTGGGTGAAGCCTGGCGTGCCATGGGAGCAAACCGCATGCGCACCATCCTCACCATGCTGGGTATGGTTATCGGAGTAGCTGCGGTAGTACTCATGATGGCGATAGGCCAAGGCGCGCAGTTTTCTATCGCGCAATCCATCAATGCGATGGGTAGCAACTTGTTTATTTTACTTTCAGGCAGCAGTTCGGCTGGCGGTGTCCGTACAGGGAGCGGTGGCGCTTTAACACTTACGGTAAACGATGCCAACGCAATCATAGAAATACCCGGTGTGCTTTCGGTCGCCCCCATACATCCTGGCAATGCGCAAATTGTTTACGGGGCGAACAACTGGAACACATCCATTATAGGCAGCACCCCCTCTTATCTGGACGCGCGCTCCTGGCCTGTAACTGCAGGCTCTCCCTTTACTGCATCCGATGTACGCTCAGCCACACGTGTCGCGCTAATTGGTCGCACTACGGCGCAAAATTTATTCGGTGACGAAGATCCTGTCGGCAAAACGATACGTATACGGCAAAGTCCCTTCACAATATTAGGCGTACTTGCTTTTAAGGGTCAGGGTATGGATGGCAGAGATCAAGATGATACGATCATAATTCCCCTAACTACCGCGCAACGCACTGTTTTTGGCACCACTTTTCCTGGCAGTGTACGCATGATTATGGTTCAGACAAGCACACAAGAAATGATGCCAGCGGTTGAAAAAGCGATGGATGCACTATTACGGCAGCGTCATCGGATACGTGAAGGCCAGGACAATGATTTTTCACTGCGCAATCTGACCGCAGTAGCTGACTCGGCTGCTGAAAGTACGCGGGTCATGTCGATGTTGTTAGGAGCGGTTGCTTCGGTATCACTTTTGGTTGGTGGAATCGGCATTATGAACATCATGTTGGTGTCGGTGACTGAACGCACTCGTGAAATTGGCATTCGTATGGCGATAGGGGCACGTGAACGTGATGTACTATTACAGTTTTTATTGGAGGCCATCATTATTTCTGTGGTGGGTTGCTTTATCGGCTTACTATTGGGTATTGGCAGCGCCGTACTCATCAATATACTTAGCGATACTATGGTTATTATTTCAGGAAGTTCTGTATTGGTCGCCTTTAGTGTCGCTGCGACGGTAGGTATATTTTTTGGTTATTATCCAGCCAGAAAAGCAGCCCGACTAGATCCGATCGTCGCTTTACGCTACCAGTAATAAAACGCTTAGGTCTGTACCCCGTCGGTTTGCGGTTGCTACCAATACGCCGCCTTTGCCGTGACCGATTCGGCGTCTTAACAAACTTTGCTGACAGTTTTCTCGGAATTATCATCTTCATGTATTTTGACAAACACAATCCCCCACACTTTTATGTCAAATAAAATGAGTATGCTGCGGTAATTAATATTCGCACACTCAATATTTCTAATGGCCATCTACCGGCCAAGGTTCGCGGTCTGGTGGAAGAGTGGGCCGAGTTACATCAGCAAGAACTATTAGAAATGTGGGAAAGCAAGGAATTTCACAACATACAACCTTTGATTTGAGGAGACGGCAATGATCGTAAATGTGCAGGAGGCACGTTATCTACACGACTATCGGGTATGGCTAAAATTCAATACTGGCGAATCCGGTGAAGTAGATTTGCACGATATGATTTTTAAATATAAGGTGGCAGCACCGCTGCGTGACGCGACTCAGTTTGCACAATTCAAACTTGATGCGTGGCCGACACTAGCATGGGATTGCGGCTTCGATGTTTCACCTGAAACGTTATACGAGCGTGCCACCGGTAAAATCATCGAGTGGCTGCAGTAATGCTGTGAACGTTGGGGTTTAGGCCCTCATAATATTTCTACCACGATGATTTTATTAACTAACATTTCCGGGTTGAAAATCGCACTAAAAAACAACTTAACTATTTGATTTTAAATATAAATGCGGTCTCGCAGAGAGTATAATAATGGTTGTCTTGCAAACAAACCAAACTAACTCAGGAGACCGCGATGAATCATGGCACAAACGCACCGAAACTTCCAGATTTAACGGCTAACCTGCTGCGTGATGGTAGCTGCCTTGTTGATAATCTGTTTGCCGATCTGTGGAAACAGATGAGCATGAAAGCACGGCTGAAACGGCTGGGGTT
>CAIOSY010000005.1 GCA_903861075.1 uncultured Nitrosomonadales bacterium | reverse complement strand
TTATAAAACAACTTCTGGCGGAGAAGGAGGGATTCGAACCCTCGATTCAGGTTATCCCCGAATGCTCCCTTAGCAGGGGAGTGCCTTCGACCACTCGGCCACCTCTCCGAAGCCGTGCATTATATGGAAGCAATCAACCCCTGTCAATGTTTTTTATAAATTTTCTTGGTCGAGATCGAATGCCTTATGCAAAACACGCACAGCCAACTCAAGATACTTTTCATCTATCACGACAGAAATTTTGATTTCAGAGGTCGAAATCATTTGAATATTAATTCCTTCCTCCGCTAGCGTACGAAACATTTTACTGGCAATTCCCACGTGTGAGCGCATCCCTACACCGACAACCGAAACCTTAGCGGCCTTCTCATCACCTATCACTTTACGCGCACCAATATGCGGCAGAACCTGATTGTTGAGAATATCCATCGTTTTAACAAACTCGTTGCGATGAACCGTGAAGGAAAAATCCGTCGTCCCATCAACGCCCACGTTCTGAATAATCATGTCTACATCGACATTTGCATCCGACACTGGCCCTAAAATCTGATAAGCAATTCCCGGCTTGTCTGGCACACCCAACACATTGATCTTGGCTTCATCGCGATTAAAGGCGATCCCGGAAATAATGGCTTGTTCCATTTTATCTTCATCCTCAAAAGTAATCAGTGTGCCCTCGCCCTCTTCCTCGAAGCTGGACAACACGCGTAGCTTAACCTTGTATTTTCCCGCGAACTCAACAGAACGAATCTGCAACACCTTGGAACCCAAACTGGCCATTTCCAGCATTTCCTCAAAGGTAATGCTTTTCAAACGACGCGCTTCAGGCACCATACGCGGATCTGTTGTATAAACGCCATCCACATCGGTATAAATCTGACATTCATCCGCATTAAGGGCCGCGGCAATGGCAACTCCGGTCGTATCGGAACCGCCACGACCCAAAGTAGTAATATTCCCATCCTTATCCACGCCCTGAAAGCCTGCAACCACCACTACGCAATCATTGGCCAGATCAGTACGTATGCTTTGCTCATCAATACTAACTATACGCGCCTTGGTATGCGCATCATCGGTCAATATTTTGACCTGCCCCCCCGTATAACTGCGAGCATTCACACCCAGTTCTTTTAGCGCCATAGCAAGCAGGGCAATGGTCACCTGCTCACCGGTGGAAATAATGACATCCAATTCACGGGGATCCGGATTCACTTGAATTTCATGGGCCAACTTGATCAGACGATTTGTTTCACCGCTCATTGCGGACAACACGACAACGACCTGATGCCCCTTGGCTTTGAATTTAGCAACGCGACGAGCCACATTTTTAATGCGTTCCGTGCTTCCAACTGACGTACCACCATACTTTTGTACTATTAGCGCCACGATATTTATCCAAATAAAAGTTATGTGATTTTAGCGCACCTGACTAAAAAAAACGAGACCCGATGCGTACCGCTTATCGATCCTGCCGTAATTTTAATGCGCATTGGATGTTAAACTGCATTATCCCTGATTTTTTTCCTATCATGACACAAATCACAGCTCGAAATATCCCCTCCACAGCCCAAACTTTTTTATTAAATTCCGGCTATTCCCCTGCTTTAGCAAAAATTTTTGCCGCTCGGGGTATCACAGAGCCGGAACAACTCGATACTTCTTTCAGTCACCTCATCTCTTTTGAACATTTAAAAAATGCCCGAAACATGGGTCAGCTACTTGCCGATGCAATTGCTGCAAGAAAAACCATACTCGTGATCGCCGATTATGATTGCGACGGTGCAACAGCCTGCGCCGTCGCAGTACGAGGTTTACGCAACTTTGGCGGGCGCGTTGATTTCATCGTTCCTAACCGGTTTGAATATGGCTACGGCTTAACTCCAGAAATTGTTCGTCTTGCGGCTCAATCCAAACCTGACATTTTGCTCACCGTTGACAACGGCATCGCCAGCATTGACGGGGTTCTTGAAGCCAATCGTCTGGGCATGCAGGTATTTGTCACCGATCATCATTTACCGGCAGACACACTGCCGGATGCGACGTGCATCGTCAATCCCAACCAACCCGACTGCCCTTTCCCCAGTAAAAACCTGGCCGGTGTCGGCGTTATGTTTTATGTACTACTGGCATTGCGAGCCGAATTACGCAACAGAGGACAACTAAGTGATGCACAAGCCAAAAATCTCGTCAATTTAATTGATCTTGTTGCACTCGGCACCGTCGCCGATGTCGTCAAACTAGATCAAAATAATCGCATTCTGGTACATCAAGGTCTGCAACGAATACGCAGCGGACGGGCTTGTTTGGGCATCAATGCCCTGCTACAAGTATCCAAAAAAACAGTCCACAAAGTAACCAGTCTTGATTTGGGATTTACGGTCGGCCCCCGTCTGAATGCAGCAGGACGTCTGGATGATATGAGCCTCGGAATTAACGCCTTAATCACCGATGATGCGAACATTGCGCTACAAATTGCCACGCAACTTGACAACCTAAATCGTGAACGTCGCAGTATCGAGACTAATATGCAGGAAAGTGCGTTAGCCGTGCTCGATTCAGTTCATCCCCAGGACAATTTCAGTATCACTTTGTTCGATGAAAGCTGGCATCAGGGCGTCATCGGAATTTTAGCATCCAGACTAAAGGACAAGTTTCATCGTCCCGTCATTGCCTTTGCATCGGGCCAATCGGGCGAAATTAAAGGTTCCGGCCGTTCGATTACAGGACTACATTTGCGTGATGCACTCGATTTAATCAGCAAGCGCCACCCAACACTGATTAAAAAATTTGGCGGTCATGCCATGGCAGCAGGATTGAGTATCGATCAAAGTGATTTCACACTATTTGTTGCCGCCTTTGAACAAGTTGCTTGCGAATTACTCAATTCAAATGATCTGGCGCTCAATATTGAAACAGATGGCTCGCTGGATGCATCGGGTATGACACTGGAAGCGGCACGCGCACTGGACGAACAAGTTTGGGGACAAGGTTTTCCAACGCCACAGTTCGATGATGATTTTATGGTACAAAACCAAAAAATTGTCGGTGAAAAACATCTAAAACTTCGACTGACCACAGAGGATGGCAATACAATCGATGCGATTTTGTTCGGGCACAACGAACCGTTACCGGAATACATTCATGCTGTTTACAGCCTAAGTATCAATGAATACAATGACAAACAAACCCTGCAACTGATAATCCGACATTGGGAATAACAGCTTATGTTTCTACGAATAATGCTCCCGGTACTTTTACTGCTTAGCGCCTGCAGTTCTACACCGCCGCCCCCGCCCGCGCTCCCCCCGGCAAGCAAAATAAACGCTCAGATGAACAATCTGGCAATTTATGCTATGAGCCTTTATGACACGCCCTATCAGTACGGCAGCAAATCACGCGCCAACGGCTTTGATTGCAGCAGCTTTGTACAGTTTGTTTATGAAAACGCAGTGGGAATACAATTACCACGCACCAGCAGCGAGATGAGCCGAATGGGCATGGTTTTAGAGAGTAATCAACTCAAACCGGGCGATCTGGTTTTTTTCAACACCACACATATCGCAAATTCACATGTCGGCATTTATATCGGAGAGAACCGCTTCTTACATGCACCCAGCACGGGCAAAGCCATCACTCTAACCCGCCTGAACGATAAGTACTGGCGAGATCGTTATAATGGGGCCAGGAGAATAAAAGACAATTAAGGCCAGCGAGCAAGCTTCAACGCCTGCGCCAGTTGAAATACCGTCATTGCGTAAAAATCACTATTGTTATAGCGCGTAATGACATCAAAATTATTATATCCCAACCAATATTCCCGTCCGTCTGAACGCGTAAATTCCAGCAGTCGCGACGTTGCGCCCTCTTGTTCAGCAATCATGACACCCAAGGCACTCCACTCAGCCTGTGTGTGCTGCATTTTATCCGTTACAACATCCTCCACTTGCACCCGGGCTTTTAGCGCAATCGGCTGGGCGCGTATCCAACCATAACTCGACAAATAGTTTCCGACACTTCCAATGGCATCAACCGGCTCACCTAACAGGTCTATCTTATTATTTCCATTAAAATCGACAGCATACTTCCGATAGCTGCCAGGCATAAATTGCGGAATGCCCAGCGCGCCGGCATATGAACCCTGCACCGCCAGATAATCAAAGTGTTGCTCGCGTGCGAGCAACAAATAATTTTCAAGCTCACCACGGAAAAAATCGGCACGGCGCGGGTAATCGAATGCCAACGTTGTTAAGGCATCCAAAGCACGAAAATGCCCGGTACTTTTCCCATAAATCGTCTCTACACCAATGAGTGCAACAATGATTTCCTGGGGTACACCATATTTTTGTTCGGCACGTTGCAAATCGGCCTGATAGTCTTTCCAAAACACCAAACCCAGCTTAATGCGTTTGGCATTAACAAAGGCCGCACGATAGTCAAGCCAGGGCTTTTTAGTGGAGGGCTGGTTAATCGCATCGATAATCTGAGGCTTGTGGTTTACCTGATCAAACAAGCGGGTTAAAGTGTCACGATCAAAATGATGCTTTTCAACCATTTCATCAATAAATCCAGGAATCCCGGGCAGGACTTCAGCGAAAGCCGAAGGTTGCAGCAGGACACAAAACAACATCAATATACAACCGTTAAATAATTTCATCATTTTCGAATTTTAACCGATGCTCGACAGATTGCCTGCATTACTGGTAAATTTCGTCTGTTGCTGATTACCAGCTCAATTTCTGCTGAAAGCGCCTTATGACTATACAACATCATCGCCTCGTTATTCTCGGTTCCGGACCTGCAGGCTACACTGCGGCTGTTTATGCTGCACGCGCCAACCTCAATCCCGTGCTTATTACCGGTATGGCACAAGGCGGCCAATTGATGACCACAACAGAAGTCGACAACTGGCCTGCCGACGTCATGGGTGTACAAGGTCCTGAATTGATGGCGCGCTTTCAACAGCATGCCGAGCGATTCGACACCCGGATGATTTCCGATCACATACACACCGTCAAGCTGCAACAAAAACCTTTTCTACTCATAGGGGATGAGGGTAGCTATAGCTGTGATGCACTGATTATATGTACCGGGGCATCTGCTCAGTATCTTGGACTCCCCTCAGAAGAGGCCTTCATGGGACGTGGCGTATCAGGTTGCGCAACGTGCGATGGATTTTTCTATCGAGGACAAAATGTCGCGGTCATCGGTGGCGGTAACACGGCCGTAGAAGAAGCGATGTATCTTGCCAACATTACCAAACACGTAACCTTGGTACATCGACGCGAGAGTTTCAGGGCTGAACGCATCATGATCGATCATCTGATGGAAAAAGTAGCCGAAGGAAAAATTACGCTGCAACTAAATAGCACACTAGATGAAGTTCTAGGCGATGCCAGCGGCGTGACCGGGATGCGCATTAAAAACGTTCAAAGCGGTGAAAAACAAGATATTGCCCTGACCGGTGTATTCATAGCCATCGGTCACAAACCGAATACCGATATTTTTTCAGGTCAACTGGAAATGGATAACGGTTACATCAAGACGCGGGGCGGATCAACAGGCAATGCAACCGCAACCAGCATTTCCGGGGTGTTTGCAGCCGGTGACGTACAGGATCAAATCTATCGTCAGGCAGTGACCAGCGCGGCAACGGGTTGTATGGCCGCACTCGATGCCGACAGATATTTGGCTTCCATAGGCAAGCTTTAAGCCGGTCGATGTAATTTAAAAGGCAAAATGAACACTGAAGATACGGCTTTATTCCGCCAGACGATAGGCGAAGTCACCCCGCTACCTGAGTACACTCATTTTTGCCCGCCTAAGCCCTCCATACAGGTGCGCGTGCGCACCTTAAAAACACCCACACCTTTAATTGATACGCTTGCGGACTATACATTTAATCAGGCTCCGGAAGACTATTTAGGCAATGGACTTCCTCAACTGACACTGCGTAAATTACGCAAGGCGACAATACAAGGCAGTCTGGATTTACACGGCTATTCCATTGATGCGGCGCGTTTGCATTTACAGCAGTTTATACACGAAGCCATGCAAAGCCAGTTGCGTTATATATTGGTGATACATGGCAAGGGTATGAACAGCCCGAATGGCGATGCAATATTGCGCACGCTGACACGAAACTGGCTTATTCAACACCCGCTTGTTTTGGCATTTTGCACCGCTCCGATTAACCGAGGGGGAAACGGCGCGGTGATAATTTTGCTAAAGTCAGCTTGAAAATGGTTAGACTAGCGCTACCCCGTCCTGCATACGCAGGGCTGCTTCAATATCCACAGAAACAACTTTAGAAACGCCTTTTTCCTGCATCGTCACGCCGATCAATTGTTGCGCCATTTCCATCGCGATTTTATTATGAGTGATGAATACAAACTGGGTATGCTGAGCCATTTTTTTTATCAACTCACACAATCTTGCTGTATTGGTATCGTCTAAGGGCGCATCGACTTCATCAAGAAGACAAAATGGCGCGGGATTGAGTTGAAACAAAGAAAAAATCAGTGCGATAGCCGTGAGCGCCTTTTCACCGCCTGAGAGCAAATGAATGCTGCTGTTCTTCTTACCCGGCGGCTGCGCCATCATTTGCACACCACTCTCAAGAATTTCTTCTCCCGTTAACACCAGACTGGCCGCGCCACCGGCAAACAAAACCGGGAACAACTCTGCCAGTTGCACATTGACTTTATTAAACGTATCCATCATCAATGCTCGCGATTCACGATCAATATGTCGAATGGCTTCTTCCAATGTATTTAACGCCTGCTGTAAATCCTGGGCCTGCGCATCCAAATAGTTTTTACGTTCCGTTGCGACATTAAATTCATCTAAAGCGGCAAGATTGACAGCACCCAACTCAGCAATCAATTGATCCAACCGGATTAACTCACTTTGTAACTGTACAGGCTTAGACGTCTTAACCAACGGTTGTAGCAAAGTGACATCCACCCCTTGCAACTGAGCATCCCACTGTTCAAAATACAGCCTGAATTCTTGCTCCCTAAGCATCAGCTCATTGAGTTTTTCGCGTAACTGAACCAACTTGCGTTCACTCGCCAGTCGCTCTTGCTCTGTTTGCTGCAAAGCGGCCGCAATCGTTTCCAACGCCTCGCGCGCCTGCACCTGTTGCAACGCGGCTTCCCGCTGCACCTGCAAGGCTATTTGCAAGGCTTGCTGCGTTACCTCACCTGAACAATGTTGCAAGGCTAGTTGCAAAGGCTCAAGACGCTCCAGAGACTGACTCAGCGTCCTTGAGATAATCTGATCCCGGCTTTGCAAGTCCGCCAGTTTATCTTGACAGGTACGCACAAAAAAACAGGCTTCCTGATGGGCGTGTTGCACCTGTTGTGCTTTTTGGCGCAACTCATGTAAAACACGCTCCCGGGTCTCATATTCCTGCCTTGCCGCATCCCGTTCAGTTTTAAATTTCAGCTGCGCCTCACGTTGCGCCGTCATTTGCACTAACAGGGTGCAAGCAAGATCATGCTCAGCCTCAAGCAATTTATTGACTTCGCCCAGTTCGGATCCCAGTTGCGTACGACGTTCCCGGGCACGCTCAAGCGCCTGAGTTAACTTAAGCATATTCAATTGCAAAAGATGTTGATGCTGCCCAAGCTCGGCTATCGTTTGGCGTAATGGCGGAATTTGCAGCTCAAGCAACTGACTATCCCGCTCAGCCTCACTTAATTTTATTTTTATTTGCGCCACATTCGTTTGCGCCCGGGTCAACTGGCTTTCCAATTGTTCGATTTCGACCTGGCGCGCCAACACCCCCTGGGTTCCATGCGCATAAAACAAGACACTGTGGCGATCTAAAAAATGCCCTTCAGGGGTGACGAACCCGCCGCCCGGGGGCAACTGATCACGCAACGACAAACCCTCAGATATAGAATGTAGCGCGTAAATTCCACGCAACCATTCACGCAATACCGGCAATAAAGTCTCATTTTGACATTGCACATATTGAATCAAGGGGATGAACGGCAAAGTTTCGTCAGCCAATTGCCTATCGACTGCCGGCTCTAAAACGGCCAATCTTGCAGGCGGCATATCCGACCAATTTTGTACGCAAGACAAGCTAACAAGTGTACGCGCGCTGGTTCTTTCACGCAGTACCGCCTCGAGCGCATTTTCCCAACCGGGCAGAACTTGTATGGATTGCCACAGCAACGCATCATCTGTCAGCCCCTGTTGCTGCAGCCAATCCTGTAGTACCCCTTCATTATCACGCTGCAATTGTAACAAGGCATATAAGCGCGCTTCACACTGTGTCAACTGTCTTGTTGGTATTTGCAGGGCGCTGCGCCATTTCAGCTTCACCTCTTCTGCCAATACAAGTCGGGATTCGAGACCCGTTAGCCTCTGCGCCTGTGCAGCGTGCTGCTGTTCACATTCAGCACGTGCAGCCTCCGTTGACACAACAGGTTCAGGATCAGAGATATTTTCCAATTCCTGCAACAGACGATCACGCCGCTGTTTCAGTTGCCGGGTAGTGCGTAACAAATTATCGTGTTGGGTCTGCAATAAATGCAGCTGTTGCTGCATCGTCAATTCTTCACGCTCAAGAGTCGCATCATACTGCCGGGCCAGTTTAGCCTCGGCCTCTGTTCCGGGCATATCGATGTTCTCAACTAACTGCAACGATGCTTGCCTGCGTCTGGCGGCGACTTCCTGCTGCTGCTGCCAGTGAGCCATCTCAATGAGAATCTGTTGCTGCTGATGTTGTTGCTGCGCGATTTGTTTAAGGGCTGCGTCAATTTGCTGCTGCAAATTCTGCTGTTGTTCCACTGCAAATTTACCCTGCTGCTCTAATTTCACCACCTCTGCATTGGCAGCGTAGTGTCGGGCTTGTCGCACTTCCAAGGATTCAGTTAATAAATAATGCTGACTGCGCTGTGATTCAAGCAAACTTTCCTTCTGGCGTAAAACTGCAGTCTGGCGTTCCAACTCAGTGCGGATCTGTTCAATCTGTATTGAAAATTCCGCCCGCTGCGCCTGCGCCTCTTGTTTTCGTATCAGCCAAAGTAAATGTTGCGTGTTGTTACGACGACTTTCCCATACTCGATATTGCCTTGCAACCTTAGATTGTTCTGTCAGATGCAGCAACTGCTGATCCATCTGCTGCAATATGTCGTGTATGCGTAATAGATTATTGCGCGTGTCATTCAAACGCAACGAGGTTTCACGGCGACGGTCACGATATTTTGACACGCCAGCTGCTTCTTCAAGAAAAATACGCAACTCTTCGGGCTTAGCCTCAATGATGCGAGAAATCATACCTTGCTCGACGATCGCATAAGCTCGCGCGCCTAAACCGGTTCCTAAAAAAATATCCGTAATATCACGACGTCTGACTTTTTGATGATTGATATAGTAGTTCGACTCGCCATTACGTTGTAAAACACGGCCTATCGATATTTCGGCAAAACCAGCCCACGCCCCCCCCGCTTTACCCTGCTCGTTATCAAACAGCAATTCAACACTGGCACGCGCCACGGGACGGCGTTTATCTGAACCGTTAAAAATCACATCCTGCATCGATATACCCCGAAGTGCTGAGGCGCGAGATTCGCCCAACACCCAGCGCAGGGCATCGATTACATTCGATTTACCACAACCATTCGGTCCCACAACGCCGACGATCTGGCCAGGCAGTTGGATGCGAGTTGGATCTACAAAGGATTTAAATCCGGCTAACTTAATTTGGGAAAGACGCAATTTGGCTGTCGTAACGATATAATGGCCGCCATATTAACCCAAGCGAGTTCCCATACCAAATGACAACGCAACCCAACAAAGTGCTGGAAACCTTTCCCAACCCCAATCCGGCTCGTGACTACCATATCCACATGGAAATTCCCGAGTTCACCTGTTTGTGCCCCAAGACAGGACAACCTGATTTTGCGACCTTGATTCTGGATTACATCGCCGATAAACAATGTGTGGAATTGAAAAGCCTGAAACTGTATATGTGGTCATTTCGTGAGGAAGGCCATTTCCATGAAGATGTCACCAACCGCATACTCGACGACCTTGTTGCGGCTACGAATCCGCGTTTCATGCGTCTGACAGCAAAATTTTATGTGCGCGGCGGCGTATTTACCAATGTAATTGCCGAACATCGCCAGGAAGGATGGCAACCTGCACCCTTTGTTGAGTTAACCCGCTTTGGCGGTCAGTCAAACACCCGGGGTTAATCTAATGGCCGCCGATTCTGATTTACAGCACCTGCGCGATGTATTACGCGTATTTGCCGATGAACGCGACTGGAATCAATTTCACACCCCGAAAAATCTGTGCATGGCGCTGATGGTTGAAGTAGCTGAACTCATGGAACATTTTCAGTGGCTAACTGCCGGGCAATCGGCGCAACTTGCCGCTGATAAAAAAGCGGACGTTGCTGATGAGCTGGCTGATGTCTTGCTCTATCTTGTACAACTTGCGGACAAGCTGGACGTGGATTTAAACGCTGCGGCGCTGCAAAAAATAATTAAAAATGCACACAAGTATCCTGCCACCGCCAATTTGTAGCACTGGGCAGGGAATATTAACTGGGCGCGCTCAAAAACTCAGTTCAATCCGCAGATTACGCAGATTCCCGCAGATTTTCAAGAATATAAGTATTTGTTTTAATAAGTTTTAATCTGCGTAATCTGCGTAATCTGCGTAATCATTTAAAATCGAGGGTGTGCTGAATTTACTGAGGCAGCCAGCGGCTCAAGGTGGAGCGCAATTTAGCCAGGCTCAGGGGTTTGGACAGGAACTCATCCATATCCTGCTCTAAACAATACTGGCCTTCTTCCTCGGAAGCGCTGGCCGTTATCG
>CAIOSY010000004.1 GCA_903861075.1 uncultured Nitrosomonadales bacterium | reverse complement strand
TGACACAACTCACCCAATTGCATCGCACCCACCGAACGTGAGCCTGATTTTAATTTGTGGGCTAACGCGACCACCCGGGGCAGATCGTTTACCTCAAGAGCGCTTAGCAAATCTGCCACCTGCACCTCGGCACCATCGAGAAATTTAGTCAGTAAACGACGGTGCAAGGCCGGATTGTTGCCCACCATGCGCGTCAACGTCAGCGCATCCCACACGGCAAACTCAGGCTCTGTTTTTGGCACGGCGTGGTCAGGCTTCGCAACCGTCTGGATTTTCTCAAAAGCGGGATTTTCCTGCTCAGTACCTGTCTCAGTAGCTGCCGTAATCTGCTTAACCGCCGGCATCCAGCGTTTGAGGGCTAGCCCCAGTGCCTCCAAAAGCAAAGGCTTGGACAAATAATCATCCATACCGTGATCAAGACAGCGCCTAGCTTCTCCGCTCATGGCATTAGCCGTCACGGCAATAATGGGCAGATGCGTGCCGCTTGACTCCTCACGGCGTATTACAGCCGTCAGCTCGAACCCGTCCATATTCGGCATATGGCAGTCCGTGAGCAGCAGTGCATAGTGCCCCGTACGCCACATCGTCAAGGCCTCAACACCATCCGCCGCCACTTCAACGGCATAGCCTAACAAGCGCAACTGTTCCTGTATCACTTCCTGATTAACTTCATTATCTTCAGCCAATAAAATAAGCTGATTATTCTTGCGTGCCTCATCAATACCAGGCTGCACGTTGTTCAATACGCGCATCTTATCCATGATGCTACGATCAACGGGCAACTCCCGCCCGCTGGCGAGTGCAATTGCCTGTATCAGCTCATGATAGAGCAAGGGTCTGACCTCAACCTGTATTGCCTGCCCCTGATAGCCTGTGCCATCGCGACGAACACAGCGCACAACACCAACACCGGCAGGAAAATCCAGCGCCATCGTTGAAATGGACGAGCCGATCAAGACCACGGTGGATTTTAATAAGGGACGCTGCAAATCTTCTCGCACCGCAGCGATATCGTTCAGTACGCGAATGTCTGCACCCGCAGATTTGCAATACTCGCTGACGGTTTTAGCCGCGAGTTGGTTTTCTGTCACAAACAAGACCTCAACCCCGTTAATATCGGGCTCTTCGGGTAAGGTACGCGCAGGCAGTGCCGCTTCCAGCGGCAATAAAACCGTAAACTCAGCGCCTGCTCCCGGCTGGCTGGTAACCGAAATTTTGCCGCCCATCATTTCGGCCAGGCGCTGACTGATACTAAGACCTAATCCTGTGCCGCCAAAACGGCGCGCGGTACTTTCATCCGCCTGAGTAAACGGCCTGAATAGTTTTTCCAGCACCTCCGGAGGAATGCCGATGCCATTGTCGATGACACGAAAGCGCATCCCGGGCTGATCTTGCGTCAGCATACAAGGCTCGACGCGTAAAATTACCCGTCCTACCTGATCGGCGTTACTACTGGTAAATTTAATGGCATTGCCCAGTAAGTTTAAGAGAATCTGGCGTAAACGGGTCGGATCCGTGACAACCCATACGGGCAACTCGGGGGAGACAAAAACCGATAAATCTATGGTAGCCACTCCCGCTTTACTCGCTAACAATTGCACAGCCCCTTCTGCAACTTCGCGCAGATAGGCGGGAACACTTTCCAGTGCGAGCTTGCCGGCTTCAATTTTTGAGAAATCAAGGATGTCGTTCAGTATGCTCAGCAAAGCTTGTGACGAACTTTGTATGATGGACACCATACGCTGCTGTGCTGGCGTCATGGGGGTATGTTGCAGGATGTCAACCATGCCAATCACCCCGTTCATCGGCGTGCGAATTTCATGGCTCATATTGGCCAAAAACTCGGATTTAGCACGATTGGCTGCCTGAGCCGCGATTTCAGCACGAATACGTTCGGTAATATCCGTTCTCACCGAAATATACTCGAGGGGCTTATCATCCGGCCCCATAAATGCGGCGACCGTGGTATTGACCCAGTATAGCGTTCCACTCTTGGCGCGGTTACAGACCTCGCCATGCCACACCCCGCCACAGACGACCACGCCCCACATATCCTTGAAAAATCCACGGGGATGTATAGCCGAATTCAGAATAACGTGGTCTTGCCCGAGTAATTCCTCACGGGTATAGCCGCTAATTTGACAGAATTTATCATTGGCATAAGTGATGCGTCCCTGCACATCGCAAACGCTGACGATAGCGTGCTCGTCAATCACGATTTTTTGCTGCTGCAACTCGCTGAGCACGCGTTGCACATCGCCTGTTTTTAATTCCACCAACTCCGCCAGATGGTCACGATGCTGGCGCAGTGCCTCATGCGTTTCACCCAATCGCTGTGCCATCTGATTAAAGGCAATCGCAGTCTCAGCCAGTTCGTCATTCCCCTGCACATTGACCCGCAAGTCAAAGTTCCCCTCAGAAAACAAATGACTCGCGTTACGCAACTCAACCAACTGACGTACCAGATAACCACCCAACAACCAGGAAAACAGTGCCACCAGCAACATTTCCAATCCAGCCATACTTCCTACCCAGCGCCGTGTGGCGGACAGGGTGGCATTAAAAGGCGCGACTGACATGCCGATTTGTACTTCGCCATACTGTGAACCGCCGACAATAACCGGTGTCGCCCAGTCAAAGATCCCATCTTTTATGTCATCAATACGTTCTTCAAAATGCACCGGGCGTGACAAAATAACTGAGTCCCCCTTCTCGGCGAGCACTCGCCCACGCACATCGATGATACGCACATAACTCATCTGACCCGAAGACATCGCCTCGCCAATCAAGCTATCCAGGGTCGCCAAATCCTGAGATATCATGGCATCCTTGGCGGCTGCGGCAATCAGCCGCCCTCCCAACTGAACGCGATTGATTAGTTCCGTTTCACTGGCGTCACGCAATATAGACAAGGTATTGATAATCAAAATGACTAATAACACCAACTCTATTGATGCAACACCGACGATAGTCTTGGCACGAAAACGCATAAATTAGAATTTCGTGGTTGTTACAGTAATGCTCATAGATGACTGTAATGTCCCAGCAGCGTCATGTCTAGTTTACGAATGTCATTCCAGTCGTGATCGTCCGCCGGAACGATTCCTTTAAAAGCCAGCGGCTCAAGCAACTTTCTGCCGATTTCATCGTCGCTTAAAGATGCAAATGCGGCCATCACTTTTGCCACACGCTCTTTAGATACTCGGGGATGGGCAG
>CAIOSY010000003.1 GCA_903861075.1 uncultured Nitrosomonadales bacterium | reverse complement strand
GACTGGGAAAATGCGCTGGCAGGCATGGATGTCGTGATTCATTTAGCCGCACGTGTGCATGTTATGCATGACACCTCGATAGATCCGTTAGCTGCGTTTCGACAAGTCAATGTTGCCGGCACAGAAAATCTTGCACGGCAGGCAGCGCGCGCAGGTGTTAAAAGGCTGGTGTATGTCAGCTCAATTAAAGTTAACGGTGAAGCGACAGACGGTGTCAGAAAATTCTCCGAGTTGGATGTGCCTGACCCGCAAGACCCCTACGGCGTTTCAAAATATGAGGCGGAGCAGGCTTTGCATCGCGTTGCCGCAGAAGCAGGTTTAGAGGTTGTGATTGCGCGTCCCCCGCTGGTTTATGGTGCGGGCGTGAAAGGTAATTTTGCGCAGATGCTCAGAGTGTTAGCCAAGGGTATTCCGCTACCGCTTGCGTCGGTCGGTAGATTATTTTGCGGGGCATTTGTCCAGGCGGCTGTGCGGTGCGCTCCGATTGGTTTAATGAGTTGAGGGATGCACAATGAATAATCTGATTCTTGATCCCGTCGAATACAGCGAGGTTCATTCTGGAATCGTCCGGTTGCTTGATGCCGCTCGGCGCGATGCTGCTCGAAGCGTCAATGCGGTCATGACAGCAACCTATTGGGAAATAGGTCGCCGTATCGTTGAGTTGGATCAAGGTGGAAAAAATCGAGCCGTGTATGGAGGGGGGCTGATTGAGCGGTTGGCTGAGGACTTAACCAAGCTGTTTGGACGCGGGTTCAGTCGGCAAAATCTTCAACAAATGCGGTCTTTCTATATAGCTTGGCCAGTCGACGCAATTCGCCAGACAGTGTCTGGCGAATCTGTCGATGTGTCAGCCTTATCCAAATCATTCCCTTTACCCTGGTCTGCCTACGTTCGCCTTCTGTCCGTCAAAAATGAGACAGCACGCCGCTTCTACGAAACTGAATCTTTGCGATGCGGTTGGTCGGTACGTCAGCTTGACAGGCAAGTTAATAGCCAGTTTTTCGAGCGCATTGCCTTGTCGCACAACAAGGCGGTTATGTTGCAAAAGGCTGAACAGCCTTCGCCAGGCGACATGATGACACCTGAGCAGGTATTGAAAGACCCGTTTGTATTGGAGTTTTTGAATCTGAAAGATGAATATTCAGAATCCGAGCTGGAAGAGGCTCTCATTCAGCACCTTGCGGACTTTTTGATGGAATTGGGTGATGACTTCGCCTTCGTTAGTCGGCAACGGCGTTTGCGACTCGACGATAGCTGGTTTCGGATTGATTTGCTATTCTTTCATCGCCAACTCAAATGCCTGATTGTCATCGATCTTAAAGTGGGTAAATTTAGCTACGCGGATGCAGGGCAGATGCACATGTATCTGAACTACGCAAGAGAACACTGGATGAAGCCCGGAGAAAATCAGCCGATCGGGCTGATTCTTTGCGCTGACAAGGGCGCTGCTGAGGCACATTACGCTTTGGATGGCTTGCCTAACAAGATTCTCGCTGCCGAATACCAGACCGTATTGCCGGATGAAAAATTGCTCGCCAAAGAGATCGAAAAAACGCAATTTGCATTGAGTACACGCCGGATGGACGTTTCTGGAGAAGGGGTGTGAGTCATTGTAAACGTTACACGTCTTATCGCGATTTTGCCGTGGTTCATGTTTACAGCTAAGGCGATGATAATCAGTGCGCCAATTCGGTGCAGTCCTCTATGAGAAAAATATGAAAATACTGGTAACAGGTGCCAATGGATTTGTCGGTAAGGTGCTTTGTGGGGAGCTGCTAACGAGAGGGATTGCGGTGCGCGCAGCAATGCGTTCCCAGAACTCGTCTATGGAGGGTGCTGAGACGGCAATCATAAGTGCAATCAATGGGCAGACGGATTGGCTGGAGACGCTGCGTGATGTTGATGTGGTGATTCATCTTGCGGCTCGTGTCCATGTCATGACCGATAAAGCCAGTAATCCTTTGGCCGAGTTTCGTCGGGTCAATTCTGCCGGCACCGAAAATCTGGCGCGGCAAGCCGCGCGCGCAGGCGTTAAAAGGCTGGTGTATGTCAGCTCGATTAAAGTTAACGGCGAAGCGACAGACGGTGTCAGGAAATTCTCCGAGTTGGATGTGCCTGACCCGCAAGACCCCTACGGCGTTTCAAAATATGAGGCCGAGCAGGCTTTGCATCGCGTGGCCGCAGAAACAGGTTTAGAGGTTGTGATCGTCCGTCCGCCGCTGGTTTATGGTGCCGGTGTGAAAGGCAATTTTGCTCAAATGCTCAAAGTGTTAGCTAAAGGTATTCCGCTGCCGCTTGCTTCCGTGCATAACCGGCGCAGCCTGATTTATGTCGGAAATCTGGTGGACGCCTTAATCCTATGTGCTATGCACCCAGCTGCTGCAGGGCAGACTTATCTGGTGAGCGACGGTGATGATATTTCTACGTCCGATCTGTTACGTCAGTTGGGTGACGCAATGGGTCATTCGGCGCGCCTGCTACCCTGCCCTCAGGCTTTGTTGAAGCTGGCGGGGCGCCTGACGGGCAAAGCCGATCAGGTTGAGAGGCTGTTAGGCTCGCTGCAAGTGGACAGCAGTAAAATCCGCCGGGAATTGGGTTG
>CAIOSY010000002.1 GCA_903861075.1 uncultured Nitrosomonadales bacterium | reverse complement strand
TGGTGTGGAATGGTCAGGCGGGCGTTACCATGGGTTTGGCTGATGGTTTTGGGAGTGTCGAATCCGTAGCGCGGGATGTCATTAGAGCGGAAGAAATCGTTGATTTTACGGTGAAGGAAGGTTTTGCCGACAGATTGGCCAAGCGTTTCGGTGCCGGCGTTGTGAGCGAGATCGGTTTTTCAGCCAAAAATGGAATCCAGTTGCACTAACTGCCCTAACAGGCGCGCTAATGGAGTAATGGCTTGAGTGCTTGCAGGACATTGCGCATGACCTGGGGTTGTGATGCTGCACTTGGGTGTAAGTTGTCGGTCGATAATTGATCTGTGCTTACGCCCTCAAATAAGTAGGGTAGCAATAATGCGCGGTGTTTTGCGGCAAGTCTGGGGTAGATGTTTTCAAATTGACTGATGTAGGGTTCGCCATAGTTGGGGGGCAGTTTTATGCCGATAATCAATGTTTTGGCGCGGGTCTGATCGATTTGCAGCAGGATGCTGTTCAGGTTGTCTTCAATGTCGGCGGTGCTAAAACCGCGCAGGCTATCATTAGCGCCGAGTTCCAGTATTACGATAGCAGGACGATATTGCGCCAGCAGCTTTGCGAAACGTTGTCGTCCGCCCAGTGAGGTTTCGCCACTGATACTCGCGTTGATTATTTTAAACCCGCTATGATTCCGGTCTAATTCCTGTTGTAACAGGCTGGTCCAGTCCGGATTCATTTCTAAATCATAGCCGCTCGATAAACTATCACCAAACACCAGTATGGTTTTCTGGACGCCAAAGGCGCTTAAGGGGAGGAGACTGGCGAAAATCAGGAGCAGCCTAAGCAGGTCTCTCATGATGGATGATGTGTTTTTCATGTCAGTGCAGGCTCAATAAGCAAGTGGCAACGAGTGTATTTGGTATGCGTAGCTTGAAGCGTTGCCGGTCGTCGGTCAAGCTTCTTTTGCGGCGAAAAGTCGAGGTTGGACGTGCCGCGTACAGATGTCTTTGCGTATTTCAGTCTGCTTGGTGTTATGATTTTAACTGTTGCGAGGTTGAAAGGTATAAATTTCAGGCGCTGCCGGAAGGGTTTTATACGTAATAATTCTTGTAAATATCGGCTTTAGTCGTTTTTTGTGCGAAATAGTTTGTTGATTTAACAAGATTTGCTGACTTTTTTATGATGTTGTTGGGAATTTTCTGCAAATTTGATACAATTCGTCTGCTTTATAAACTTACAATCAGGGTGGGAGTCACAAATGTCTATTGAACAACGTGTTAAAAAGATCGTATCTGAACAACTAGGTGTTAACGAATCCGAAGTTAAGAACGAGTCGTCTTTTGTAAACGATCTGGGTGCTGATTCCTTGGATACCGTTGAACTGGTGATGGCGCTGGAAGAAGAGTTTGAATGCGAAATCCCTGATGAAGACGCAGAAACAATCACGACTGTGCAGCAAGCGATTGACTACGTGTTAGCGCATCCAAAGTAATTTGTACTTTCATCTTCGGTGGAGCTCATTTGTCTAAGCGTAGAGTTGTTATAACCGGTCTGGGGATCGTATCTCCAGTCGGTATTGGTATCCAGACTGCCTGGCAGAATATCGTGTCAGGTAAGTCGGGGATCGTCAAAATATCGCACTTTGATGCGGGTCAGTTTGCCAGTCAGATTGCCGGTGAAGTGCAAAATTTTGATGTCACGCAATATCTTCCTGCAAAAGATGCGCGCCGGATGGGAAGATTCATTCATTTCGGCCTGGTTGCCGGGATGGAAGCGTTCAAGGATTCAGGTCTGGAAGTAACAGACGAGAATTCAGAGCGCATAGGCGTGAATATCGGCTCGGGTATCGGTGGTTTACCGACCATAGAAGAAACACACAATGAATTTTTAGCGGCAGGCCCGCGCAAGATTTCTCCCTTCTTTATTCCGGGCACGATCATCAATATGATTTCCGGCAATCTTTCCGTCATGTACGGTTTGAAAGGCCCGAATCTGGCGATGGTGTCCGCTTGTACAACGGGTACGCATTGCATTGGTGAATCGGCTCGTATGATAGAGTACGGCGATGCGGATGTGATGATTGCGGGGGGGGCGGAAGCAACCATCGGGCCTTTGGCTGTGGGCGGTTTTGCATCTGCACGTGCGCTGAGTACGCGCAATGATGATCCTGCGACAGCGTGCCGTCCCTGGGATAAAGACAGAGATGGCTTTGTTATCGGTGAAGGTGCGGGTGCGATGGTGCTTGAAGAATATGAGCATGCCAAAGCGCGCGGCGCGAAGATTTATGCTGAAGTAACGGGTTATGGTATGAGTGGTGATGCGTATCACATTACCTCGCCAAACAGCGATGGGCCTAAGCGCAGTATGCAAAATGCATTGAAAAATGCAGGTTTGAATCCGGATGACGTGCAATATGTCAATGCGCATGGCACATCAACGCCACTGGGTGACAAGAACGAAACCGAAGCGATTAAACTGGCTTTTGGCGACCATGCCAGGAAACTGGTCGTTAATTCGACCAAGTCCATGACCGGGCATTTGTTAGGTGGCGCAGGGGGAATTGAGTCCATCTTTTCTGTTCTGGCTATCCATCATCAAATTTCACCGCCAACCATCAATATTTTTGAGCAGGATGCTGAGTGTGATCTGGATTACTGTGCCAATGTGGCGCGTGATATGAAAATCAATGTGTCTATGAACAATAACTTCGGTTTTGGTGGAACCAACGGTACGCTGGTGTTTAGTAAGATCTAACCGGATTGTCCTCAACAATGCTGGTCAATGGTGTTCCAGGTAACCTGATCAGTATTCGTGATCGCGGTCTGCTTTATGGCGACGGGGTGTTCCGCACCCTGTGCGTCATCAATGGTCATGCGGAACACTGGCCTCTGCATTATCAAAAACTCCAGCACGATTGCAATGCGCTGGGCATACACTGCCCGGATTTCGCCGGTCTGACGGCTCAATTAGATAGCCTGTTGGTGGATCACGCCAATGCGGTTTATAAAATTATCGTAACGCGCGGACTTGCGACGCGTGGCTACGCACCTGCTCCCGATGCGGTTTCAACGCATATCTGGGATATTTTTCCTTTGCCTGAATACCCGAAAAGTTGGCTTAAGCAGGGCGTGAGTCTGCGTCTGTGTGAACTGCGTCTCAGTGTTCAGCCGCGTCTGTCTGGTATTAAGCATTTGAATCGAATGGAAAATGTGCTGGCAGCGGCGGAATGTAATGACGTGGCGGAAGGCTTGTTGCTGGATGTCGGCGGATGGGTGATTGAAGGCACGCGCAGCAATGTGTTTCTGGTCTCAGCTGGTCGGTTGATTACGCCTGATTTGTCGCGCTGCGGTGTTGCTGGCGTGCAGCGAGATCGCGTCATCGCTTATGCCCGGAAAATCGGCATGTCAGTTGAAGTGCGTGATGTCGCTCTTGCTGAGTTGCTCGCGGCGGATGAGATATTTCTGACTAACAGTGTATTCGGTTTATGGTCGGTAGCGACGTTTGAACAGCGCGACTGGACTGATTTTAGCTGTGCCATACAAATTCGCACCGGACTTGAAGATGAATAAGTTTTTAATTTTTGTAGTATTTATTTTTTCGCTATGCGGCGGCGCGATTTATTACGCGTTTGGCCCATTGACGCCGACTAAGCTGCCGGTTGAATTTACCTTAAATCAAGGCAGCAGCTTGACCACTGTAGCGCGCCAATTTAAGCAAGATGGCGTGATCGAATTTCCTCGATTATTCGTCGCGATGGCCCGTGTGCTGGGCAAAGCCGGGCAAATCAAGGCGGGCGTGTATCAGCTGGATCATGTGGTGTCGGCGATGGAATTGCTGGAGATGATCACGCAGGGCAATGTCAGCAAGAGCCAGTTGACCATTATTGAAGGCTGGAATTTCAAACAGTTGCGTAACGCACTTAACACGAATCCCTATCTTAGGCATGAAACCACTCATCTTAGCAATGCGGAAATATTGCAACGTATAGGTGCGGCGGAAGCTTACCCCGAAGGCTTGTTTTTCCCCGAAACCTATTTTGTAGCGGCAGGCAGTAGTGATGTGGCGCTGTTAAAATTGGCATATCAGTTAATGCAGCAACGCTTGAATGATGCCTGGTTGACGCGCAGTCCGGATACGCCGTTGCAGAGTGCATATCAGGCGCTGATTTTAGCTTCCCTGGTGGAGAAGGAAACCGGGGTTGCTGCAGATCGACCGTTGATAGCTGGTGTGTTCGTGAATCGCTTGCGTATACCTATGATGCTGCAAACCGATCCTACGGTAATTTACGGGCTGGGCGAGAATTTTGATGGTAATTTGCGACGTGCTGATTTAACTCGCGACACCCCTTATAACACCTATACCCGCACTGGTTTGCCGCCTACGCCTATTGCGCTGCCGGGCAAGGATGCGCTTAATGCAGCATTGCATCCGGCAAAAACGGATGCCTTATATTTCGTTGCCCGGGGTGATGGCAGCTCGAAATTTTCAAGTAATCTGACTGAGCATAACAGAGCCGTTAAGCAATATCAGAAGTGACAAATGGGTGGGGCGAGCGGATAACAACTTACGACTGAGCTTATATGAACAAATTTATTACTTTTGAAGGTGTGGACGGGGCGGGGAAAAGCACACATTTGGTCTGGTTCGCCGATGCTTTGCGCGCGCGCGGTGTGGAGCTGCTTGTCACTCGCGAGCCCGGTGGGACGCCGCTAGGCGAGCAGTTGCGCGAAATTCTTTTACATCAAACGATGAGTATCGGCACCGAAGCGATGCTGATGTTCGCGGCGCGTCTGGAACATGTCGAACAGGTTATCAAACCTGCGCTGGCTGCGGGGAAATGGGTGATTTCTGATCGGTTTTCTGACGCTAGTTTCGCCTATCAAGGCGGCGGGCGCGGGATGGATTGGCAGCGCTTGCATCAGCTTGAACAGTGGGTGCATCCTGATTTACAGCCGGATTTGACGTTGTTTTTTGATGTGCCTATCGAGATTGCACGTGCCCGTTTGGCTAATAATAGTGCGCTGGATCGTTTTGAACAGGAAAAGGGCGATTTTTTTGAGCGCGTTCGGGCGGCGTATTACCGGCGTGTCGCTGAATCTCCTGCTCGCTACGCCGTGATTGATGCGGCGCAATCGATCGAAAATGTTCAGCGACAATTGCTTGAGGTTTTTAAGGTGATTGAAGGTGAGTGAACTATATCCCTGGCAGCAGGCTGATTGGGCGCGTTTACAGGCGCTGCGCAATCGTGCCACGCAAGGCTTGTTGTTTCAGGGTATGAAAGGGATAGGTAAGCTGGCGCTTGCTTTAAATTATGCGGGTGCGTTGTTGTGCCAGCACTTGAAGCACGATGGGATGGCTTGCGGGGTGTGTCCTTCCTGTCATTGGTTTTTACAAGGTACGCATCCGGATTTTCGTGTCGTACAGCCTGAGTCGGAAACGGAAGAAGTAGAAGCAGGCAAGAAGCCGAGCCGACAAATTTCCGTGGATCAAATTCGGGGTTTGGCTGATTTTATGGCGATGTCCGCGCATCAGGGAGGGCGTCGGGTTGTTATTATTCATCCTGCGGAAGCGATGAATAGCAATGCCGCTAATGCTTTGCTGAAAAATCTTGAGGAGCCGCCTGCTGGTTTATTGTTTATTCTGGTGACACATAAGCCTCAATTGTTATTGCCTACGCTGTTAAGTCGCTGTTTGAGTTTTTCTCTGGCGGCACCTGATGCTGAAATTGCGACCCGCTGGCTGGTGGCGCAAGGGATAAAAAATCCCGCTGACGCGTTGGCTGTATCGGGGTTTTCCCCGCTGCAGGCTTTGCTAAGTGCGGGGGACGCCGGTCTTGATGCGCGCGAAAAGTTGATGCGTTCGATACGGCAACCTGTGAGGCTGGATGTCTTTGCGCTGGTGGATGCCTTGCAAAAAACTGAGCCGGTGTTAGTGGTGCAATGGTTGCAGCAATGGTGTTATGACCTGATTTTATACAAATTGTCCGGTAAGTTGCGCTACCATGTGAATGAAGAATCTGCTATTCGCGATTTGCTTGCATCGGTTGATGTGCTGAATTTGGCGCGGCTGCAAAGCGTATTGCAAACGGCAAAGCGTGAATCCCGACACACGCTCAATCCCAGACTATTTCTTGAATCTCTTTTATTTACTTATTGTCAGTTGCTCAAATAACCATGTCCTTTATTGATTCTCATTGTCATATCAACTTTCATGAGTTGTCGGAAAATATCACGGGCGTTCTGGCGACAATGCAGCAAAACGAGGTGCTGGCCGCGTTGTGTGTCTCAGTTAATCTGGCCGACTTCCCGCAGGTTTTATCACTGGCTGAACAATATCCGCATATCTACGCGTCTGTGGGGGTGCATCCGGACTATGAAAATGTCGAAGAACCTACGGTCGCGCAGCTGGTTGCCTTGGCGCGGCATCCAAAAATTATCGCCATTGGCGAGACAGGTTTGGATTACTATCGTCTGACGGGTGATTTGGATTGGCAGCGTGAACGTTTTCGTACGCACATTCGGGCGTCGCGTGAATGCGGTAAGCCGCTGATTATTCACACCCGTTCAGCCGCCGAAGATACCTTGCGCCTGATGGTGGAAGAGGGGGCGGATCAGGTGGGTGGCGTGATGCATTGCTTTACGGAAAATCGAGCGGTTGCGCAGGCAGCGCTAGATTTGGGTTTTTACATCTCATTTTCCGGTATCGTTACCTTTAAGAATGCACTGCAAATCAAGGAGGTAGCGAAGTTTGTTCCATTGGACCGTCTTTTGATAGAAACAGACTCTCCCTATCTTGCACCGGTGCCGTATCGCGGAAAACTTAATCAGCCGGCGTATGTTAAGCATGTTGCCGAAGAAATTGCCTTGTTGCGCGGCGTGAGTGTGGAAGAAGTCGCAAGACAAACGCGTGCGAATTTTAATAAATTATTTCAGTTATTTGTGTAATAAGTGTTGACAGGCGTTTCAAATAGCCTATAATTTGCGCCTCACAACGCGGGAGTAGCTCAGTTGGTAGAGCGATACCTTGCCAAGGTATAGGTCGAGAGTTCGAGCCTCTTCTCCCGCTCCAT
>CAIOSY010000001.1 GCA_903861075.1 uncultured Nitrosomonadales bacterium | reverse complement strand
TCTCGATGGTGCCGAGGTGCAGGTGGCAGATTTGCTAAGCGCTCTTGAGGTAAACGATCTGCCCCGGGTGGTCGCGTTAGCCCACAAATTAAAATCAGGCTCACGTTCGGTGGGTGCGATGCAATTGGGTGAGTTGTGTCAGTCTCTGGAAACAGCGGCGCGCGCAGAGGATGGCGAAAAATGCCATTTACTCGCGCAGACCCTGGCGGTAACCTATGCCGCCTGTGGCGATCAAATTAAGCCGATGCTGGCGCTCGCCGGGTAATAATAAAAGTTCTGTCCTGATTGACGCGGCGCCATTGTCAGGCTAGTGTGCAGATTCTATATGCCTTGATCTACTTTTATGAAAATCGGAATGGTTTTGTTATGTCTGATTCCAACTTGGGCGATAGCAGATATATATAAATCGATTGATGTCGACGGGCATGTGACTTATTCGAGCGCACCGATACGGGGCGGAAAAAGAGTCGTTGCATCCCCTGCTGCCCCAAAGACGAGACCTGAACATCCAGGCTCAGCGCCTATGCCCGCAACCCTGTCTCAGGGTTTTCCTAAGGTTAATGAAGAAACGCAACGCGGACGTGATGATAGGAGACATAAAATACTCAGGGACGAACTGAAAACAGAAGAAGCCTTGCTGTCTACGGCACGGATGCAGGTAACTGAGATCAATCGCAGCAACCCCGGGGATAACGATAAAAGGAAAGAACTCAATTCCCAGGTGAATTTGCACACGCGTAACATTGAAGCACTGAAAACCGAATTGTCAAAATAATATCATGCCTATACTTACAGGCATGATTGTTGCTTAAATTCTTATATGATGGACTTTCCTTCTTTGACGCTAGACACCCTCGCCACCGCCATTATTCTGTTGGATGATGAGTCGCGCGTGACTTATCTGAATACCGCTGCCGAGAGTTTGTTTGAAGTTAGCGGTAAAAATCTGCTCAGGCAGACCTTGCAGTCTGTTTTTATCGATACCGCACAACTCTTCAGTGCGATGCAGCGTGCATTGCGCAACAATGCCAGTTATATCGAACATGAGTTGATTCTGGTCACGCAGTGCCACAACAAATTGCATGTTCGCTGCACGGTAACGCCGGTTCGACTGGAGAAACGGGGTTTGTTGCTGGAATTTCATCCTATGGACAGGCCGCTTAAGTTGGCACGTGAAGAGCAGATGTTGGATCAGACTCAGGCTAACCGCTTATTGCTGCGCAATCTGGCGCATGAAATCAAGAATCCTCTGGGCGGGATACGGGGAGCGGCACAACTACTCGAACAGGAACTTGAAAAACCGGCATTGCGCGAATATACCCAGGTCATCATTCAGGAGGCGGATCGATTACGTGCCTTGATGGAAAAACTGCTTACACCGCAAGGGTCTACCCGGTACGCCGCGTTAAATATTCACGAAGTACTCGAGCGTGTGCGTTCGCTTGTGCTGGCAGAAGTGCCTGAAGGATTGAAGATACAGCGTGACTACGACACCAGTTTGCCCGACTTAATTGGCGACAAAGAACAGTTGATACAGGTCATGCTCAACATTGTGAAGAATGCCACTCAGGCGATGCAAGGGCAGGGGAAAATTATTTTACGTACCCGTATCGCGCGTCAAGTTACGTTAATCAAGCAACACCATAAACTGGCAGTGATGGTGCAGATTGTCGATAATGGACCCGGGATTGAGCCTGAATTGAGGGATAAAATTTTTTATCCTCTGGTGTCGGGACGTGCAGACGGTCATGGTTTAGGCCTGACGCTGGCGCAGGATTTTGTTAGTCAGCATCGCGGCACGATAGAATTTGAAAGTGAACCGGGTCGTACTATTTTTACCGTGATGCTGCCGCTGCAGGCATCAGGAAGCAGGAAGTTAATGTAACAATATGAATAATTTATAATTTTATTGAGCGATACTTATGAAACCTGTCTGGATTATTGATGATGATCGCTCGATACGTTGGGTGCTGGAAAAATCACTGACGCGTGCCGGAATTGAGTTTGAGAGCTTTGCCTCGGCGGAGGATGCGCTAAACGCATTGCGTCATGATTTGCCGCAAGTCGTGGTGAGCGATATTCGTATGCCGGGTATTTCCGGACTGGATTTTTTGCAGACCCTACGCCAGCGGCATCCGCTGATCCCAGTCATTATCATGACCGCTTATTCGGATTTGGAAAGTGCTGTTTCGGCCTTTCAGGGTGGGGCTTTTGAATATCTACCCAAGCCTTTCGATATCAATCATGCCGTTGATCTGATACGCCGGGCATTGGATCAGAGTCGGCGCAAAGCGGACGAGGTGGCGTTGCTGGATGTTGCCGCAGATATTCTGGGGCAAGCACCTGCAATGCAGGATGTGTTTCGGGCAATTGGCAGGTTGGCACAATCTCATGCCACGGTATTGATTAACGGTGAATCGGGGACGGGTAAGGAACTTGTTGCCCGTGCTTTGCATCGTCATAGTCCGCGTTCAGATAAGCCATTTATAGCCATTAACACGGCCGCTATTCCTAAAGACTTGCTCGAATCCGAGCTGTTCGGTCATGAACGCGGTGCTTTTACAGGAGCGGCTACGACCCGACATGGTCGTTTCGAACAAGCTGAAGGCGGCACGCTGTTTCTCGATGAAATTGGCGATATGCCCGCCGAGTTGCAAACGCGTTTGCTGCGCGTGCTGTCGGATGGCCATTTCTATCGGGTTGGCGGACATCAGCCTATCAAGGCTAACGTGCGTATTATTACGGCAACGCATCAAAATCTGGAAGAGCGCGTCAAGCTGGGCTTGTTTAGAGAAGACCTGTTTCACAGATTAAATGTCATCCGCTTGCGCCTGCCACCCTTACACGAACGCAGTGAAGATATTCCGTTGCTGGCAAAATACTTTTTACAAAAAAGTGCGCTAGAACTTGCCGTCGAACAAAAACAGTTCAGTGAAGCAACGCTTTTACATCTGGCGGCTCAATCCTTTCCCGGCAACGTGCGTCAACTGGAAAATCTCTGTCACTGGTTAACTGTGATGACGCCGTCCCAGCTTATCGAAATTGCGGATCTGCCGCCTGAATGGCGTAGCACTGACAGTGTCGCCACGACATCCGGTGACTGGCGTTCCGAGTTGGCAGATCAGATTGATGCGGCATTGCAACAGGGTGATGAAGGCATCATGAACCCGTTTATGGCGCAGTTTGAACGAACCATGATCTTGCAGGCTTTGCATCATTCCAATGGGCGGCGTATCGAGGCTGCCACCTTGCTTGGTATCGGACGTAATACCTTGACTCGCAAAATTCAGGAGCTGGGGTTGGATGAGCCCACGGCATAAGTTCACAAGTCCCCTTTTGACGACCCCGTGTTTTAACTTGACTTCATGATGGCTAAGGCAGATATTGCGCTAAGTGTTGCTTGTGATTAGCAGGTCAATAAAGGGTTGGCTGCCAACCCTTTATTTTCTTCGCCCGGCAGGGCATCGGCGTTTAGCCGATCCAGATTGAATTCGTTTGCGTAAGCCCAGAGCATACGGCCACTTAATTTTAGGCTAGGCCTTAAGGAGACTTGCATGGCAAGCAGCAAGAAAATGAAACAGCCTGAAATTCAATCCGTTTCTGCCCTGGCAAATCAGCCAGGTTTTGTTCCATCGAGTATGGGTGGTGTTATGCCCGCTGTTTATCTTCCCATCGTTGGTATTGGCGCTTCTGCGGGGGGGCTGGAAGCGTTTGAGTGTTTTTTTCGGTCATGTCCGGCCGATACCGGCATGGCTTTTGTGCTGGTGCCCCATCTGGATCCAGAGCATGAAAGTCTTTTGACGGAAATTTTGCAGCGCTCTACCCGTATGTCGGTGGTACAGGTTATCGACCAGACTGTCGTGCTTGCCAATCACGTTTATATCATTCCGCCTAATCGTGAAATGGCTATTCTTAACGGCGTATTGCAGCTTACCCTGCCGGAAATGGCGCGCGGACAACGCATGCCGATTGATGCCTTTTTGCGCTCGCTGGCCGAGGACCAGTCAGACAATGCTATAGGTATTATTTTATCCGGCACGGCCACCGACGGGACGCTGGGATTGCGCGCAATTTTTGGCGCGGGCGGTATTTGCATGGTACAGGATCCGCTCACGGCCAAATACGATGGTATGCCGCAAAGCGCCATTGCAGCGGGTTATGCTTCACATATTTTACCGGTCGAAAAAATGCCGGCGGCACTTGTTGAACTCACGCGGACGTGGGCTCTCAGGCAGCGGGTCGAACCCCATGAGACGGAGAAAGTTCGTAGTGGTATAAATCAGATTCTGTTGCAGGTACGTACTGTTACCGGGCACGACTTTTCGCTTTACAAGAAAAGTACCATAAGTCGTCGAATCGCTCGCAGAATGACGCAACACAATATAGAAGATATGAAGGTGTATGCGCGCTACCTCAAGGAGCACAGCGCGGAGGTGGTCACGCTGTTCAAGGAACTGTTGATTAATGTCACCAGTTTTTTCCGTGACCCGGATGCTTTTGCTGTGCTTAAACAGGATATTTTCCCCAGGTTGCTGGCAGAAAAACCGGTAGAGTACGTGGTTCGTATCTGGGTGGCCGGGTGTGCGACAGGTGAGGAGGCCTACTCCATTGCCATCCTGTTACGCGAATATATGGATGAAATCCATAAGGAGTTCCGCGTGCAGATTTATGCCACCGATCTTGATGATGATGCGATTGCCATCGCACGGAGTGGATGTTATCCGCCCAACATTGCGCAAGATGTCTCCGAAGAGCGTTTGCGCCGGTTTTTTATTAAGGATGAGGCCGGTTACAAGGTTAAGAAGGATATTCGCGAGATGATCGTGTTCGCGATTCAGAATGTCATCAAGGATCCCCCTTTCACTAAGCTGGATTTACTCAGTTGTCGTAATCTGTTGATTTATCTGGAAACGGAACAACAAAATCGCCTGATCCCCAATTTTCACTATGCGCTCAAACCCGGGGGGGTGCTGTTTCTCTCCTCGTCAGAGAGTATTTCCTATGACCCTCCGTTGTTTACACCGCTTAACAGGAAGTGGAAGTTTTATCAGGCCATTATTACTCAGGGTGCAACCCGCACGCTGATTACCGAAACACGGCCGTCGACCGGACGGGAAGCTGAAAAGTTGACCAGTGTCGCCATGAGTAAAGCCAAGACAGGTAATGTCGGTGATCTGAGCAATCGTATCCTGTTGCAATCCTATGCGCCGGCCTCTGTGACGACGGATATCAAGGGAAATATCCTGTATGTGCATGGTGATACGGGAAGATATTTGCGTCCGGCCCCCGGCCCTGTCAATAATAATGTGGTTGAAATGGCGCGCGAAGGGCTGCAACTCGACTTGCGCTCGGCGCTGCTTAATGCCGTTTTAGTCGATGCGAAAATGCTCACCCATCAGGTCTCGGTTAAAACCAATGGCGGATTTTCTATGGTGAGTTTTACCGTGCGGCGTTTACCTTCAGTCAGTAGCAGTGAAGACGATAATTTGCTGCTGGTGAGCTTTCAGGATGTTGCCCCGCAGGATAAACCCGTCAGGCGCGGCATCAAACGGATCCCCGCGTCACTTGAAGCCAGTCGTGTTGAGCAATTGGAACGTGAGCTAGCCTACGCCAAAGAAAACCTGCAAGCCACAATCGAAGAACAACAGGCGACTAACGAAGAACTTAAATCGACCAACGAGGAGTTGCAGTCTACTAATGAAGAGCTTCAGTCTTCCAATGAAGAGCTGGAGACTTCAAAAGAAGAGCTGCAATCCCTTAATGAAGAAACGATTACGGTGAATGCCGAATTGAGCGCCAAGATAGAACAGTTAAGTGGCATTCAGAATGACATGAAGAATCTGCTGGATAATATCAATACCGGCACGCTATTTCTTGATGAGCACATGATTATTCGTCGCTATACGCGTGAGGCACAGAAGGTCTTCAGGCTGATCGCGACCGATGTGGGGCGACCGTTGAGCGACATTGTTTCAAATCTTGAAACGTGGAATTTGCATGAGGAACTTCAGTCTGTTCTGGATACGCTGATTCCCTGTGAGCGTGAAATTCGCATTACGGGTGGCGCCTGGTATTTGGTGCGTATTCAGCCTTATCGCACACTGGAAAATGTCATTGCCGGCGTGGTATTGAGTTTTACTGAAATAACCAAATTCAAGCTGGTCAGCGAAGCTGTTTTGCGCAGTGAAACCATGCTGGCAATGGCGCAACAGATTGCACATCTTGGCTGCTGGGAGTTGGATGTGTCGACCGGGGTGTCGAGTTGGTCAGGTGAAATGTTCAAGATATACGGTTATCCGTCAGTGAGTACACCCATGTCGCTTCAGCATATACTGGGCGCGCTCAGCACGGAAGATCAGGCACGTCTTACAACGGCGATACAAAATTCGCTTGCCAGCCAGTTGCCCTGTGATATTCAGTATGCTGTCATGCGCGCTGATGGCAGTACTGTGAAAGTTCATTCCAGAGCGATGCCGGTCATCAATGCGGATGGACGGGCGACCCGTTTAATTGGTACGTCGGTAGAAATCCCGGGTTGAGGGTGATTTTTTAAAGCGATCCGGCACAGGAGAGGTATATGAACGACAGATCGGACCGCGCGATGCGTGCAGAGGCGGAAGCCAGGCTGGCTGCGGCAACATCAATCGCGCCACCGTGCATTCCCGTGGAAAATTTGCTACATGAACTTCAGGTGTGCCAGATTGAGCTGGAGATGCAGAATGAAACGCTGCGTCAGAGTCAGATAGCGCTGGAAAAGTCGCGTGATCGTTTTTCGGATCTGTATGATTTTTCTCCCGTCGGATATTTGACCCTGGATAAAAATGGCCGGATTTCCCTGCTCAATTTGAAGGGTGCCCTGCTGCTGGGTGAGGTGCGGACGAAATTGCTTAACGTGAATTTTTCGCGATTTGTCGTCGAAACAGCACAGGAGGCATGGCATAAGTTTTTTATGGTTATGTTGAAAAGCGAGTCCAGTCAGTATAGGGAATTCGATCTTCAGCGTGCGGACGGATCCCCGTTTGTCGCCAGACTGGACTGCTCGGCACTTAAAACCGTGAGCGATGAATCTTCCGTGCGCATCGCGCTGGCTGATATTACGGCAAAAAAACAGATGGAAAACCAGTTGTTTGCGTCAGAGGAAAAGCTGCGCGCAATTTTGGATGGTGCCATAGACGGTATTTTACTGGTCGATGCGCTGAACAAAAAGTTTACTTTTTGCAATGATGCCCTGTGCAGAATGCTGGGTTACAGCCAGGAAGAAATGGTCAATCTAGCGGTGACGGATGTCCATCCTCGCGATGATTTACCTTCAATACTGGAAAAGTTCTCAAGACATTTTAGCGGAGAGATAACAAAATCCGCTAACATTCCCTTTAAACGGCGTGATGGCAGCATTTTTTTTACCGAGATTTCATCAAGGTCTATTCGTCTGAATGGTGTGTTTTATTTGGTGGCTGTTATTCATGACATCGAAGAGCGCCGTAAAGCCGAAGAGGCGCAGCGGGTCATTTCCTTAAAGTACCGGATGTTGTTTGAGAGCTCTCGTGATGCCTTGATGACGCTAGCGCCTCCCGCATGGAATTTCACCGATGCGAATCAGGCTGCACTGAAATTGTTTAATGTCGCTAATGTAAGCGACTTTATTGCGTTTGGCCCCGGGCAGGTTTCACCGCAAATACAACCGGATGGGAGTGATTCCAGCACCAAGGCGGCCGAAATGATCAATATTGCGCTGCGTGAGGGATCCCATTTTTTTGAGTGGGAGCACCAGCGATGGAATGGAAACACTTTCTCTGCCGATGTGTTGTTGACGCGTATGGAAATGGAAGGCGATATTTTTTTGCAGGCCACGGTACGGGATATCAGTGGCATAAAACAAACGGCAAGATTACTTGCGCAAGCTCAAATCATGACTGAGTCGGAAGAAAAGTTCCGCAAAATTTCAGAGTCTGCGCATGATGCGATCATCATGATGGGGAGTGATAAATGTATTTCATTCTGGAATGCGGCAGCGGAACGCATTTTCGGCTATACAGCCGGTGAAGCGATCGGTTGTGAAATGCATCCTTTACTGGCGCCTTCAGCGTGCACTGCTTTTGAAAAGGGATTTCATCATTTTCAGAAGACGGGGGCCGGGCCTGTTGTTGGAAAGGTGCTGGAACTCAACGCCTTGCGCAAGGGGGGAGTGTCCTTTCCTGTCGAAGTCACTATTTCTGCCTTGCATATCAACGGGGTATGGAATGCCCTTGGTATTTTTCGAGATATTACCGAACACAAGCTGAACGAGGAAAAAATTCGCAAGCTGGCTTTTTATGACGCATTGACCCAGCTTCCCAATCGCCGTTTACTGGATGACAGGTTAAAGCAGGCGATGGAGGCGAACCGTCGCAGTGGACAGTTTGGCGCGCTGATGTTCGTTGATCTGGATAACTTTAAACCGCTCAATGATAATTATGGTCATGGGGTGGGGGATTTGCTGCTGATAGAAGTGGCGAAGCGTATTACTCGTTGCCTGCGAAAAATGGATACCGTGGCTCGTTTTGGAGGGGATGAGTTTGTCGTATTGCTTAGTGAGCTGGATACAGAGAAGGTAACGTCTGCTCATCAGGCGAGTACGGTGGCTGAAAAAATCCGCGTGACGCTGGCAGCGCCCTATCGCATGAAGCGCGCCGCAGGTGAAAACCTGGAGCATCACTGTACGTCGAGTATCGGTGTGGTGTTATTTCAAAACCATCAGGCCCGCGCCGAGAATATTCTCAAATGGGCTGATATGGCCATGTATCAAGCTAAAGAAAGCGGGCGCAACAGAGTCTGCTTTTTTGACCCCGACACGCGAGCATCCTGAATAGAAAATACCGATGCTCCCATTTAAATGCGCGCCTACCGTTAAAATCGCTAAATGAAAAAATGGTTTTCAGGGAATGAAGTAACCGGTTGGACATCGATTGATATTCAGGCGACGGGGGTGTATGGCGTAACGGTGCTGCCACCGGCAACCGTCGGCCAGCGTCCGTGTGTTGTTAAATCGGGTTTTTTACCCGTAAGTGAATGGAATGCGGCGGGTTTAATCCAACTGTCGGAGCAAATTTCCGTTGCCGGTTGCCCCTGGGTATTAACGCTGTCACGCGATCAATATACCTTGCTGGTGATTCCTGAGCCCCGTGTTCATACAGATGAGCTTGAGCAGAGCATACGTTACTCGATAGACGAGACGGTGGGTTTTTCGGTTGCCGAAGATAGTCTGGCCTTGATGAAAATCCCTGTTGATGCGGCATACACGAACAATACGCCGCATATTTATGTTGTACTTGTAAAACGAGAAACAATGCGTGAGATCGACTCTGTGTTTCAGGATGCAGGTCTAAAATTAAGTCAAATTGATATAAGAGAAACAGCGCAGCGAAATATTTCGCTGCAGGTGCAAGATTTAAAGCAGGGTGTCGCACTGCTTTTTATCGAAGAACAGGGTGTCGCATTGACTGTGAGTTCTCACGGCGCTTTATATTTGGATCGTTTTATAAAAACCTCTGCATTTATGGAGGCGGTCGGTCGTGATGCGGGTGTTGAGCGAATTGATTCGCGTATTAGCCTGGAGTTGCAGCGCTCATTTGACTTTGTGGCAAGAAAGTATCCCTTTTTGCAGATTGAACGTGTCTTTATCATGACGTCGGGTTCTGTCCCCACCGATATTTCACCTCTTTCTTTTGATCTTCCCTTTGAACGTCTGGAGTTAGCTCGGATGTTCGATTTTTCGCAAACCCCTGCCTTGTCAAATGAAAAAATCCAACCGGATTACTTCATTGCGTTGGGTGCTGCTTTGCGTTACTGCGAAAATTATCAGTCACTTAATTTGCAAAATAGAATGGCAGGATATCGCCCGCGTGCCATTTTGGCCGAACTATGTGTGTTGGCGAGTCTGATTTTGCTCTTGGGTTTGTTTTGGGGGGAGGGACAACTTGCCCTTGAACAAGTGCGCAGCGATTATGCGAGCAGTGAGCTAAATTTGCAGAAAATCCGTGTCAGGATCAATGAAATGAATTCATCAGCCGTGTTAAATCAAGCCGATAATCCTGTCCTGACTACCTTGCGAGAGGCCGCAGCGAAGACAATTTTGGCTCAGGCACGTCATTTGGGTAATGCTGACGGGTATGCGCGATATTTTACTTTGCTGACGGATGTTGAGGAAAAAGGCGTGTGGCTGACCAGTGTGGTGATTGAAAGTGGCAAGTCGGTGGCGTTGAGCGGGCGGGCAAGTGATCAGGCAGCACTATTGCGTTACGTCAAAAAACTCAACACCGCGTTTGTTCTTTATGATGTGCAATTTACGCAGATGGAACTGAACGCCGAGGTTCTTCCCGCGCAAAGTGAAGCGCGGTATGTTTTTTTTAAACTACATTGTGGGAAAGGCTGAGCATGCGGAGGATAGGTAATGCATCTTTGCAGCGTTTTGCCAAATTAAGTTTAAGGCAGCGTCTGGCGCTGATAGTGATGATAGCGTTGCTGATGGTGGCGTTGGCTTATGTGATTATACTATTGCCGCAACAACAAAAACGGGCGAAATATCAGCGTGATTTGCAAGAGAGTCAGGGCGCTGTTTTACAGCTCAAGGCGCGTCTGGCGGCGTTAACGTCCGCCAGGCAGCGAGGTGTTTTGCGCAACGGCGGGGGGGGGGAGATTTCAGCCGCTCAGCTTGCGGCCCTGGCGCTTTTTTTGACGACGCCCGACGCCTCAGGTTCAGAGCTGAGATCTTTGCTGCATATTTTGCTGGAGGATCATACTGAGTTGACCTTGTTAGCTTTCCGTACCCTGCCTGCAACTCCATTCTATACGCCAGATGAAAAGCTAAAAGCATTAAGTCCAGGGGGCGGCAAGCTTGCTAATCCGCTTTATAAGCAGGGTGTTGAAATTACGATTAGGGGTCATTATGCGCAATTATTGGATTATATGCAGAAGCTGCAAGCTTATCCCAAACGTATTTACTGGGCTGAAACGCGCTTGGATGCCGGTGTTTATCCAGATTCGATATTGAAATTACAGCTTTATTTTTTGAGTGACCAAAATGAAGCCCCGCTGTCTTGAGTGCTTATGGCAATTTAATCGGAATGTTCTGTCGTCAGTTATAAAAATGGCTAAGCATCGCGCTTTAATGTTAGCGGGATTATTACCGCATCGCGGTAAGTAAAGGGGGATTGCGGTGAGGAGTGTATTTTATTATGCAGGGCTGATTTTTTTTACGAGTCTGGCCGGGATTTTAAATGTGTGCAATGCCGCTGCCGATCCGACCCAGCCGGCGGATGACTGGTTGACGGCGCAACGGGTGTCGTCACCAACAAAAGGACGGGAAAGCGACGTGTCTAAACGGGGTATCACCGTCACCTTAACGGGGGCGTCGCGGCGATTTGCCTTGATCGATGGTCAGTTTATCCCGGTGGGCGCTCGCTATAATGGTGTGCAAGTTGGAAAAATTACGCCGGGGCGTGTCTGGTTAGATGAGTCCGGTCATGCGCTGTCTATTAGCCCTGCTGTTGAAAAAAAACAGTTCCCTATCACCAAGCGTCTGGATAAGCCGTTGGTCAAGCCGGTAGGTTTGCCGGATAGCAAGGAAAGTATCTGATGAAAGTTAATATAAATTCAGTCATTAACGGGCTACGCTTTATTGTGTGCGTACTGCCCGTTTTATCCGCGTGTTCAGCTGCTTATCCGCCAAAAGAGACACAGCTTCGGGATGAAATTCATCAGCAGTTAAAACAAGCTGCCGCAAAACCGGCTAAGGCGACGGATCCCGTCTTGCCGGATGCGGTCGATCAACTCTTATTGTCAGTGGCACTCCCTCCAAAATCTGGGCGGGTGCTTAAACGGCCTGAGCCCCGGTTTGATCTGGTGGTGAAAGATGCGCTAGTCGAAGAAGTGTTAACCGGGATTGTGCTTGATACGCCATATAGCCTTATTTTAAAACCCAGGTTGTTATTGCCGGGGGGAGCTGCAACCCTTCAGGTCGCAGAGCGAATTACGCTGACGCTTAAAAATGTCACGATGATTAAAGCGCTTGATGCCCTGCGTGAGGTGTATGGTTATGATTATGTGCTGGAAGATTATGTTATTTATGTACAGCCTCCGGAATTACAGACCCGGCTTTATCAGGTTAATTACATTATCGGTCAGCGTCGTGGCGTGAGTGATATGCAAGTAATAGGGGGTGTGTCCGGCGGGGGCGGGGCTGCCGTGGCCTTGCCGGCAAATAATACCGGTGTCGGCGCCGGGGCATCGGGATTTTCCTCGGTTCAGGCAAGTGCCCTGAGTAGTCTTTCCAAGTCGGATGTGTGGGGTGAGATTGAAGATACGTTAAGGACGACGTTGGGTTGCCAGATTCCAAAAAGTGCTGAGATGCATGCAGATCACAGCGCCAGCGGCACACGGGTTAATGTTTCTTTTGTCGGGGATATGCAACCCGGTGAGCGTAAGCGCGGCATAGAGGGGTGCAGCGAAGGGCGAGCGATGAATGTTAATCAGATGAGTGGCACGATTCTGGTTCGCGGGATGCCAAATGAACATCGTATGATTGAAAAGATGCTACATGCGATGCAGGTTAGTATCGACCGTCAGGTGATTATAGAAGCAAAAATTATCGATGTTCAATTAAATTCTGCGTCTCAGCAAGGTATCAATTGGGCTGGATTTCAAAATACGGTGCAGCGGTTTTCAGTTGGCGCTAATACGGCAGCAATCAATGGTGCCGCTACGAATGGCGGGGTGATTACACCGGGAACCAGTTTAGGCGGCTTGTTGGGGAATGGGGTGATTGGTGCGGCAACGGCGGGGAATGCGATTACAGCAGCCGGTTTGGGGATGGCGGTGCAATTTCGTAATTTTTCGGCCTTGATCAGTTTTTTACAAACACAGGGGCAGGTTCATGTGCTGTCCAGTCCGCGTATTGCGACGTTAAATAGTCAAAAGGCGGTGATCAAGGTAGGCAGTGAAGAGCCTTTTGTTACCAGTATTAACGGCGGATCGGTCAGTACCGCGACGGGTGTCACTGTGGTGACGCCGCCCACCTTGAACTATCAGCCGTTTTTTTCCGGTATTGCACTGGATGTGACCGCGCAGATTGACGACCTCGATCAGATTACGCTGCACGTACATTCGATGGTGAATAGTATTATTGAAAAACAGAAAATATCCATGCCTGCAGCGGGCGCAGCACTCGTGCCGTTTGCGGTGAATACCTTGAGTGAAACAGATAGTGTGGTGAAAACACGCGATGGCCAGGTCGTGGTGATTGGAGGGTTAATGACCCAGAGCAATCAGGATAGCCGCGCCAAAGTTCCCGGGTTGGGTGATATTCCCGGTGTGGGCGCGTTGTTCAGTAATGGCGGGCAAAATTCGATTAAGCGGGAATTGGTTATTTTGCTAAAACCGACCGTAGTCAAAGAACCGGGGCGATGGGCCGAGGATATTTCGGCTGCGGAACTCAGGATTGAGGCGCTGGATTCCTCGGATAAGAGCCGATGATGACTTGCTTGTTAAGGCATCGGCTGCGAATGGCGTTAGCAGCCGTCATTGTTTTTTGTGTCTATGGTGTGACCATGCTGGCGACGGCGCAGGCACAGGAAGGCCGGGTCAGAAAAAATGCGGTCAGTGAGGAGAGGGTGGCCGCATCGCCTTTTAAAACCACAAGCCCTGGTCAGCAGTCAGTCTATTTATATCAGCACGCCTTGTTTTTATTGCAGCAGTCTCGTGTTGCCGAGGCGCAGTCAGCGTTGAGTCAGTCTTTGCAGTTGACGCCAGCTTATGAACCTGCGCGATTGGTTTTGGCGCAATTGCTGTTGCAGGCAGACAAGAGTCAGGAGGCGTTAGCAATATTACATGACGGTCTGATTTTAATGCCCCGCAGTCTGGTGCTCACGATGGCACTCGCTCGCTTGCAGTGGGGTGGCGGTGAACATCAGGCGGCGATTGTGTCATTGCAATCTGTCGTGCCAGAGGGCGTGCAAAGCGCCGAATATCATGGGCTATTGGCGGCCATGCTGCAAAAAAGTAATCGTCATGCAGAAGCGATTGAACATTATCTGAGCGCACTCGAATTTAATCCGGCTTTTCCCGTTTTTTTGCTAGGGCTTGCAATTTCCTTGCAAGCCGAACAACGATGGCATGACGCTGCACTTGCGTATCAAAGTGCGATTGATACCGGGGTGCTGCCCGCAGAGGCCGTTTTCTTTGCGCGAGAACAAAGGGAGGCGCTAGGTCATTTTCCTTAAGTTCCCACTCGTGAGTGCTTCTTGGCAACGCGCGTTGCAGTTGTTGGCAAGCATGGGGCTATCATTTCAGACGTGATGAGCATAGTATAGCTTTGCTTATGCGTTTTTCGAGTGCAGCATATTGTTATAGATTTTTTCCGGAGGGAATGAAGATGCGCAAATTGTCAAAAGAAGTGGCGTTTAAACAAGCCGGTTTTACCTTGATCGAGTTGGTGATCGTGATGGTGATTATCGGTATCTTAAGTGCAGTTGCAATTATCAGTATATCGGATTCAACCTCTCAAGCGCGTATTGCCAGACAACAAGCGACCTTGGGAGCACTTAAAGGAGCATGGGGTATTTCCTATGCACAAACACAGACGGCGCCTACTTGTATCGGCGTGGCTGCCATGATGGCAGATCCTGTGTGTAAAGGCACGGCCGCATCGGGTATCAGTTGTACGGGTGTGACATCAGCTGATGGCGCGAGTAGTGCTGTTTTTGGTTGTACCTACAATGCTAGCAAGCCTGATATTACCCTTCCTTAATGTTTTTCCTGTCGATTAAATCGCAATGGTTGCGTTAAAGCAGGGCGGGTTTAGCTTGATTGAACTGGTGATCGTGATGGTGATCATCGGTATTTTAAGTTCGGTCGCGGTGATTAGTCTCTCAGGAACAACGAATCAGGCGCGTATTGCCAGGCAACAAGCAACCTTGGGCGCACTCAAGGGGGCTTGGGGTGCGGCCTATGCGGTCAATCTGGCCGCGCCGACGTGTGCGCAAATTGCCGCGCAAATGCTGGATCCGGTTTGTACTTCTGCGGCATCGGGAATTAGCTGTGCGGGAGTGAGTACGGCGGATGGCGCTGCCAGTGCGGTTTTCGGCTGTACCGAAGGAACGGGTAAGCCGAGCATAACGATGCCTTGATGTGTTCTGAGCAACTGGGGATGTGAGTGAAATACCACCCTCGTGTCATGGGCTTTAGCCTGATTGAACTTCTTATCGTAATGGCGATTATGGGTATTCTATCAGTGACAACGGTGATTGTTCTGGACTCGCGTCAGAAGCACGCCGTTGGCTTGCAGGCAGATACGTTACGTCATCATCTCGCGCATACCCAATTATTGGCTATCAGTCAGCAGCAACGTTTAAAACTAACCGTAGACAATGCCGGTGGTCGCTATCAAGTAGACAGCTGTAGCAGTTCATCCTGTACGTCAACCGTCCCCGTGGTCGATCCGGCGACAGGGCAGGCGTTTACCATCTGGCTTGCCGACGGGATGACGATGGCACCGATCAATGGCAGTGTGATATTCGATAGTCTGGGACGTCCGCAAATTACGCAATCGATGTTATTCACGCTCAGTGTGCCGGGTCGTAGCGTGGGGGTGCGTGTTTTTCCGGTTACGGGGTACGCAACCCTTGAATATTAACGGGCGGCATTGCGACGGCTTTAGCTTGGTTGAACTGATTATTGTGATGCTGATGATCGGTATCGCATCCTTGGGTTTAGGCGTATTGTTCGGTAATGCCCCGCCATTCCTGCATATCAATGATGTTCTGCAGCAGGCAGCGCAGTATGCTCAAGAATGTGGGGAGCAGACGCTGGCGACACGACACAATCTCGGTTTTGCGGCTGTTTCGAGTGTGAGTTGTGGGAATGACCCTGTCGGTTATAGCCGCGTTGTGATCGTGGGTGATGTGTATTACGGGGGGCTGAATACCGCCTGTCCCAATACCTTGGCCTGTCGGAATATTTCAATTACCGTAAGTCGTATTAACCAGCCCGAACTTAAATCCTCAATTACGCTGATGCTGGCAGATTACTGATGAAAACGACGCGTAAGATAAGCGGCTTTACACTGATTGAACTGTTGATTGTGATGGTGATACTGGGCGTGTTGTCTGTGGTGCTGCTTCCGTTGTTGTCTTCCACGATGCGCAGCTATAACGAAACGCAAAGCGATATTCGGCTGCTGGATCAACTGCGTTATGCAACAGAGAGATTGGCGCGGGAAATTCGTGAAGTCGATTACCAGCTTGCGAGTGGTTTTAATTTTAGCAATATGGCATCAGATGGCATGGCATTTACGCGTAGAGCCTCGGATGCGGAGGGCGAAACGTCTCTATTCAACGTCATTATTTGCAGTGATCAGAATCAAATTAGTCTGGGTTATGCAAATTTATGTAGCAATGCCTACCCGCTTACCGAGCCGGTCACCCGTCTGACTTTTGATTATCTTGATGAAAATGGAAATACTCTCGTCTTAACTCCTCCGCCTTTACGCGGCGTGAGGTCGGTGCAAATGACCCTTATATTGACCTATCAGGGACGGGTGTTTCAGCAGCGTACCCGGGTCGAACTCAAAAACAAATGAAGCGATCTGATGCGATGCATATTGATAAACGTCAGCAAGGCGCAGCCACTATCGCGATTACGATGTTGATAATAGGCATACTGACCGCAGCGTTGATGACGTTAATGAGCGTCTCCTCATCGGCAGTGCGTGATGCCGCACAACAGGAAGCGCAAATCGCGGCATTTTTTTTGGCTGAAAGTGGCCAGGAAAAAGCCCATGCGATATTGAGTCAGACGCTACAAAATGGAACGTATACCGAGACGAACTGTAGCGATCTGGCCCTTTTGCCCGCCAGTGCTTTGGGGCGCGGTACTTTTGAATATGTTTCTGCCCTGCCTTATCCGGCCGATTGCCCGGCGGACGCGGCGCGATGTTGTGCGGTGACGGTCAAAGGGACTGTTGACAACACCTCCCGTTGGTTGCGTGTTTTATTTGCAAGCCAGGTGAGTCAGGGGATAGAAGGGAATGGCAGTCAGATTGTTTTCAATTTGGTAACAACGCAGGCCGGTGCAGCCGTTTTTACCAATTTAGCCTATATGTCTAAAACGCAAGGGGGCTCAAACGCCCATGTTGCCAGTTGTACGAATCCGTCCGGTTCGTGTTTGCTTAATGGCACGGGGTGGGATTTGGCACAAACAGGCAGTTTTAAGGTTAGCGGCATGGGGGTGTATGGTGAAATGCGTCTGCCGGGCAACTATGGCATAACTCAAACCCTGCTGAATAATCAAAACAATCCGGCTCCACGGAATTATGTGCAGGTCGGTGCGGTTTTTTATCCGGTAACGGGACAGTCCGTGAGCTTTATCGGTTCTTATGCCGATGATCATCAAACCAGTGATCACAAGAGCAGCGGTGTCTTGCCCGCTAATTGGTTTTGCGCCGCCAGTAACGGTATTGCCAGCGCTTCAGTTGCCGCCAGTGCCGATACCTTGTTATACGGGTTTTCTTCTGCAACTGCGCTGGCGGGAGGGGAGCTTAATGCCGTTTCTTTAGGGGACCCGCTCATGCCGCAGTTGTATTTTCGTCAACGGGTGTCCCTGACGGGCAAGCAAGGGGATAATCTTTTTTCGCAAATTTGGACCGCCTATAATCCCGCGTATTTTTCAACAGCTGGGGCGAGTAATGGTGCCAATTTTATGGGGACGATAGGCGCGAAGTTTTCAGGCACGATAACGGGTGAAAATACGACTAAAATTTTAACCCTGACCTCAGGTTTGAACAGCAATGCGGTTTTAAGTCCGGGCGATGTCATTAAAAATAGTAGTGGCAGTGTCAGCTATGGGGAATTAGGGGCGCTGATTTCCGGTATCTGGGGGCAGAGCGGGAGTCGTTATCAGTTGGTTTGCGCGGCAACGCTGACGCAGTCGGTAACCTTGCTCGCTTACAGCCCCATTTTAAAGTTGGTTGCAGCGCCCGGCAGTGGTGTGTTAACCCCAGGGGATGAAATATCATCAAGTGGCGGGGGGGTTAGTTATGGCGTGCTGCCAAATGTCTCTGTGTCAGGGGGGTGGGGAGAGCCCGGCAGCCGTTATTTACTCAGCGGGTCGTTACATCAGGTTGATGCTGCACCGTTAGAGTCGGCAGGAACGACTGTGACCCTGTCAGGCTTGACGCCTTTTCCTCCGCAAGGGGGAGCCGTTTCAGTTTCTGCCGGTAGCGGGCTGTTGGATTTTGCGCAGGCTACGGGAGAAATTAACGGGACAACTTTGCAGGTGTACGCAGTGAGTTCCGGGGTGCTTAATGTCGGCGATGCCTTGTTTGGTCTTAATATAAAACCCGGCACGGTGATTGCGGCGTTAGGTAGTGGTTCGGGTGGGATGGGGAGTTATCAGGTTAATTACAATCAGAGTTCAGCGGTAAATGTGTTTGTCAGCAGAACAGCTGTCTATCAGATTAACTCGGCTAACTCCTATGTTTTGTCGAAGCGACCTGCGATCAGACTATCCGGTAATGCGCAGATTTGCGGTGGTGTATGTGCTTTCTTTTTTGGGCGTGCCGGGGTCAACCGTCAATTTAATTTGCTGAATCAAATCAAAGGGGAAGATTGGTCCTCAGGTTTTGCCTGTCTGAAAGGGGTAGACCCGAACCAGCTGGAGGGATTGAACGAGAACGTATTTTGGCGTCATGACTGGAGTGAGCCGGTAAGGTAAGTTAATCTTTAATCTGTGTAATCTGCGGATAAATGCTTTTAATAGGTTAATCAGTGAGGCGTGCCGAGCGCGGTCGCCCCCATACGCCAGATAGGCAGGAAAATACCCAGCATGACGATTAGCACCAAAACCCCCATGAAACTGAGCAGTAGTGGTTCAATGGTTTCATTTAAGCGACTGATTTCATACTCTAATTCATCCTGATATAAATCAGCCACCTGTTTTAACATCTCATCCACTTCACCGGTCATTTCTCCGACTGCAATCATCTGTAGTTCGAGTGGTGTAAATAGCACAGCAGATTGCGCTGCGATCAATAAGCTTTCACCGCGTGTGACCCCGTCGCGCATCGCGAGTATCTGTTTTTCGAAGTAGGCATTATCAACGACCCGTGACACAAGTGTGAATGATTGAATGATAGGGACGCCGCTTTGATTGGCAATGGCCAGACTGCGACAAAATCGAGCCAGGGTTGCCTTTTTAATAATCGGACCTACGAACGGTAGTTTGAGTTTTAATTTTCCCCAGTTGTAACGCCCCTCAGGGCACTTGATGTACCTCCTGAAAGCATAGGCAGCAGCAAAGAAAATGACGATGAGTAATGCGCTGTAATGAACGAAAAATGCCGAGACATTAAGCAGGGTACGGGTTAACAGGGGGAGCGGGGCATTAAAACTGGCGTAAAAATGGGAAAATACGGGAATGACAAAAAACACCATGATCGCAATGGCGAGGGTGATGGAAATCAGCACAAAATAGGGGTAGCGTAGTGCGCTTTTTGTTTTCTGGCTCATCTGCCTTTCGAATAAAAGTTGTTGGTATAGCAAGGCGAAGATTTCTTCCAGTCGGCCACTCTCCTCACCCACCTTGACCATGCTGACATAGTAATCATTAAAAAAATCCGGATGATGTGAAAAAGTCTCGCTAATGGTCATTCCTTGATCTAAATCATGGCAGACATTGCGTAATAATTGTATGAGCGAGCGGTTTTTGCTGGAATTTTGAATGCCACGCAGCGCTTCCATCAGGGGTACGCCGGATTTAATCATCGTGCCCATTTGACGGGTAAATAACAATAAATCTCTTATTTCGAGTGTATGCCCGTGTTGCAGCCAGTGAATGTTGTGTTTTAAGAAGACGCGTCGGGGCTTAATCTGTATCGGGGAAATCCCCTGTGTTTTTAGCCATGTAGCGACTGCGGCTACGGAAGGCGATTCAATTCGTCCCCGCACGCTTTTTCCTGATTGGTTACGGCCATTGTATTCAAATTGTTCCATTTTGACGGGGCTTAGCTTTTTATTGAGCCGATCAGACTCATCGCCTCGGTCAGGGTGGTGACGCCGCTAAGCGCCAGGCGAAAGGCCTGATATTCCAGGGTGTGCTGACCTAAACTGGCGCGCGCCAGACTGTCAAGGTTATTCGCGTCATTTTGATGAAGTGCGGTGAGGAGCTGGGGTGTCATTTCCAGAAATTCAAACACCCCGGTTCGGCCATGATAGCCGCGACCCTCGCAGCGCTCGCATCCGCGCCCGTGGCGAAAATTGGCGTTGTCCAGATTTTCGGTGTTGGTGGCGCTAATCCAGGCTAGCTCATCTTCGCCGGGTAAATAAGGTTCGCTGCAATGCGTGCAAATGAGTTTGAGTAAGCGTTGTGACATGACGCCGCGCAGGGTCGCTGCGATGAGATAACCGGGTATGCCCATGTCTATCAAGCGAACGGGTGCACTGGCCGCATCGTTGGTGTGCAGGGTAGAAAGAACCAAATGACCTGTCATGGCTGCGCGCATGGCAATTTGCGCGGTTTCGAGGTCGCGAATTTCGCCTAGCAGAATAATATCAGGATCTTGTCTTAAAAACGCCCGTAGCAGTCGTGGAAAAGTTAAATCAATTTTTTCATTAATTTGTACCTGGCTAATGCCGGGGATTTGATATTCAACGGGGTCTTCACAGGTGAGAATTTTGACATTGCGTTGGTTGAGGCATGATAAGGCACCATATAAAGTGGTGGTTTTTCCGCAACCCGTAGGGCCTGTGACGAGTACGATGCCGTGGGGGGATTTGATCGCTTTCTTGAATTGATCCCGTAGTTCGCTATCCATGCCTATTTTATTTAAATCAAGTAATTCCTTGTCTTGTATCAGCAAACGCATCACCATGGATTCGCCAAACTGAGTTGGGATGGTTGAAAGGCGAACGTCAACATGTTGATTGTTAATGTTGAGCGTTAGACGTCCATCCACAGGGAGTCGTTTTTCGCTAATGTTAAGTCCGGCTAACAGCTTTAGTCTCACAATTAAAGCAGATGCAATCTTGGGGTCTGCTTCGATTTTTTGTTGTAATTCACCGTCAATTCTGAAGCGCACCACCAGCTTGTCTTCCTCGGGTTCAAGATGGATATCGGAGGCGCGCATTTTGACCGCCTCTTCAAAAATGGTTTGCAGCAGTTTAATGACGGGCGCTTCTGTATCATCTATGCTTTGATTGACTTGGGGATGATTTAAAAAGTGGTGGTCAACTTCCCGCTTAACTTGTTCGACACAGCTATCGAGTTGCCCGCTTTTTCGATAACATTCGTCGATGACGTCATGGAATTGCTGAGACGTAATAATACTTGGGAGGATAGGCCGTCCCAGTATCTGCGCAAGGTGATCCTGATTCCTTAAGTTGGTGGGATCGACCATTCCCACCAGGTAGGCGTCGGCTTGTTCAGTCAAAACCAGGGTCTGATATTGTCGTGATTGTACTTCGCTTAATAGTCTGATTTTTTCGGGGGAAATTGGATAGTTCGTTAAATCAATGTAGGGGATATTTTGTTGTATTGCCATGCACTGCGCTAATTTTTCCTGACTAATGTATTGATGAGCCAGCAAAATATCTCCGAGTGATTTTCCGCTATGCTGTTGCTCGACAAGAGCTTGCGCCAATTTTTCAGGTGCAATAAAATTTTGCGCTGTGAGTATCGAGCCGAGTTGAGTGTTTTTAGGTGACATGATATTTTTACCCGGCACGAAATTGTTTATTAGTTTGCATCCTGAAATGTAACAACTTGATTTTTTTTGCAATGCAACAATCAGTTAAAATGTGCATATATAATTTTAACAAATTGATTATAAATAATAAATACTGGTGTTCGGGAGTGAGGGTCGGATATCAACCTTGACTGAGTATATACGAAGCTTTTTCAAAAAAAGTACTATTGCGAGTAAAACGCACTTTTTCTATCAATTTTGTTGCACTAAAAGCCTCCCGCTGATCTATCCGGGCCTCTTGCCAACCTCTCTCGGGTTGCGCGCGAGCGCTATGAAATCATTATAAACTGATGCCATGTGTCCACAGAACGATGCGTGGTGTCGGCAGAGAGGTGCAAAGCGTCGGCAAAAAGGTGCAACTTGCCTGCAAACAGGTGAAACACGAGCGTGTTTATTGAGATTTTTTGGTTTTTTCGCGTCTTCGCGTGAGTCAGCAGGCGTAGTTCGGTGCAAGATATTTTTATTTCACGCGAAATTGCCCTTCATTCGACGTATTTTGCGGCTGGAATGCGGTTTATCGCTCGGGCATAAACGAAGCCAGAGTCGGGGGTCAAGCAAACGGCACAGAGTAAGGTAGAGAGGCGAGGCGAAGGGATGACTTGCAGCAGGGTGAAGCATCAGCTGGTTAGTGGTAGAATCGAACGTGAATCTTTTGGGTGCTGTCTTAAGTTAAGTGTTGCGATTGACGCTGTGCAAGCAGTAGATAGAAACAATTTTTTAGGTGCGTAAAGCTATGATTTTAGTAACCGGCAGTGCAGGGTTTATTGGTGCAAATTTTGTTTTGGATTGGTGCGCGCAGTACGATGAGTCGGTGATAAATCTGGACAAATTGACCTATGCGGGAAATCTGGAAAGCCTCGCTTCGCTCAAAGATAATCCGCGTCATATTTTCGTGCAGGGCGACATCGGCGATGCGAAACGGGTGGCTCGCCTTCTGGCTGAACATCAGCCTCGCGCGGTAATCAATTTTGCAGCTGAAAGCCATGTGGATCGCTCGATACACGGACCGGAAGAATTTATCCAAACCAATGTGGTGGGTACGTTTCATTTGCTCGAAGCGGTACGCGCGTATTGGGGCGGCTTGCCGGATGCCGAAAAATCGGCCTTCCGCTTTTTGCATGTATCCACCGATGAAGTATACGGCTCGCTGGCTAAAGACGAACCTGCCTTCACGGAAACGCACCGCTACGAACCCAACAGCCCGTATTCAGCCAGCAAGGCGGCCAGCGATCATCTGGTGCGCGCCTATCACCACACCTACGGACTGCCGGTGCTGACTACCAATTGTTCTAACAATTACGGCCCTTACCACTTTCCTGAAAAGCTGATTCCGCTGTTGATCGTCAATGCGCTGGCGGGTAAGCCGTTGCCGGTTTATGGCGACGGACAGCAGATACGAGACTGGTTGTATGTTAAGGATCATTGCAGCGCGATACGCTGTGTGCTGGAAAAGGGTCGCGTGGGCGAGGTGTATAACGTCGGCGGCTGGAATGAAAAAGCCAATCTCGACATTGTGCATATTGTTTGCGGATTGCTTGATGAATTGCGCCCGCAGGCGGAGGGTAAGTCTTATGCTGAACAAATTACCTTCGTAACGGATAGGCCGGGTCATGACCGTCGCTACGCGATTGATGCACGCAAGATCGAACGCGAATTGGGCTGGAAGCCGGCTGAAACCTTCGAGACCGGCATACGCAAAACGGTGCAATGGTATCTGGACAATCAGAGCTGGGTGAATAACGTGCTGTCGGGCGATTATCGTCAGTGGCTTGAGAAAAATTATTCAGAGCGTGCTTAGTGAAAATTCTGCTGCTCGGTAAAAATGGTCAGGTGGGCTGGGAGTTGCAGCGCAGTCTCGCACCCTTAGGCGAGGTGATTGCGTTGGGTTCTGATCAGGCGAATTTTACGGATCTGGACGGTCTGGCGAATATCGTTCGAAAGCTTGCACCCGACGTGATAGTCAATGCCGCAGCCTATACGGCGGTCGATCAAGCCGAAAGCGAACCTGAGCGTGCCCATATGATTAATGCGTTGGCGCCGGGCGTGCTGGCCGCTGAGGCGAGTCTCCTGAATGCCTGGCTGGTTCACTATTCCACCGATTACGTGTTCGACGGTAGTGGCGATGAACCCTGGTTGGAAACGGATCCGACGAATCCCTTGAGTGTGTATGGCGCAAGCAAGCTGGAGGGTGAACGTCTCATTCTTGAATCAGGCTGTCGCCATCTGATTTTTCGCACCAGCTGGGTTTACGGTGCGCGTGGCGGTAATTTTGCCAAGACTATGCTGAAACTGGCCGGGGAGCGCGACACTCTTAAAGTGATCGACGATCAGACCGGTGCGCCGACCGGCGCCGACTTGCTGGCTGATGTGACCGCGCATGCGATACGAACGGCAAGGAAAAACCCGGAAATTTCCGGTCTATATCATCTGGTCGCCCGTGGCGAAACTTCATGGCACAGCTACGCTCGTTTTGTGATTGATTTTGCAAAGTGTGCCGGTATGAATATCAAGGCCACAACCATTGAAGCTGTGCCGACCAGCGCCTTCCCAACCCCTGCTGTTCGTCCGCATAATTCGCGATTGAACATCGAAAAGCTGCAAAATACCTTTGATCTGTCTTTGCCGCACTGGCAAGTCGGCGTCACAAGAATGCTGACCGAAATTCTGGAGAAATAAATGATGGCACAACGTAAAGGCATTATTCTCGCCGGCGGCTCCGGTACGCGATTGCATCCGGTCACACTGGCAGTTTCCAAGCAGCTATTGCCGGTATATGACAAGCCGATGATTTACTATCCGCTCTCGACCTTGATGCTGGCGGGGATACGCGATATTCTGATTATCTCGACGCCTCAGGATACGCCGCGTTTTGAGCAGTTGTTGGGCGACGGCAGCGCGTGGGGATTGAATCTGCAATACGCAGTGCAACCTACGCCGGATGGGCTGGCGCAAGCGTTCATTATCGGTCGCGACTTTATCGGGCAAGATCCGTCTGCGCTGGTATTGGGCGACAACATCTTTTACGGTCACGACTTTCAGCAGCAGTTGCGCAATGCTGCCAAACGCAAGGAAGGGGCGTCCGTTTTTGCTTATCATGTACGTGACCCGGAACGTTATGGTGTGGTGGAGTTTAACAAGGCAGGGCAGGTGATTTCACTGGAAGAAAAGCCACTCAAACCCAAGTCCAATTATGCCGTCACAGGGTTGTATTTTTACGATAATGATGTGCTGGATATTGCCGCAAATCTCAAACCTTCACCGCGTGGTGAGCTGGAAATCACCGATGTGAACCGGGTCTACCTTGAGCGGGATCGCTTGTCGGTGGAAACCATGGGGCGCGGTTTTGCCTGGCTGGATACCGGTACGCATGAGTCTTTACTGGAAGCGAGCCAGTTTATTCAAACGATAGAGAATAGACAGGGGCTGAAAATTTCCTGCCCCGAAGAGATTGCCTACAGCAACGGCTTTATCGACGCCGCGCAACTGGAAAAACTCGCAGCCCCCTTGATTAAGAGCGGTTATGGTGCTTATCTGATGCAGGTACTCAGAGAAAAAGGGAACGTATGAAGTCTATTCAAACCCGCATTCCGGATTTGCTGATCATCGAACCGAAAGTATTCGGCGATGATCGCGGTTTCTTCTATGAGAGTTTCAACCGGTTAAAGTTTGCCGAACTAACCGGGCGCGACGTGGACTTCGTGCAGGACAATCATTCGCGTTCAGTCAAGGGCGTGCTGCGCGGCCTGCACTATCAGATTCAACATCCTCAGGCTAAACTGGTGCGTGTTACACAAGGTACGGTGCTGGATGTGGCCGTGGATATACGCAAGAGCTCGCCGACCTTCGGGCAGCATGTGGCGGTGGAATTATCTGCCGAAAACAAGCGTATGTTCTGGATGCCCGAGGGATTTGCGCACGGCTTCGTGGTGTTGTCTGATACGGCAGAGTTTTTGTATAAAACCACTGACTATTGGGCGCCTGAACATGAGCGCTGCATCGCCTGGAATGATCCTGAATTAGCGATCGACTGGCAGTTACAACTCGCGCCGGCATTGTCGGGAAAGGACATGCAGGGAAAAGTGCTCGCTAAGGCTGAACTGTTCGCGTGAAAACGCTGAACGCTGACTTTTCGGCTTTTATATTTCATGAGTATCAAGGGGCTTGCCGGGTGGTGTTTCAGATCGCACTAAAGATGGCTTTTTCAATCAAGGGATTAGTTTATGCGTTTTTTAGATGTTAAAACCGACTATGCTTTCAAGCGTGTGTTTGGTTCGGAAAGCTCAAAGCCTATTCTTGTCGGCTTTCTAAATGCCATGCTGCAATACAGCGGCGAATGTGCCATTGTTGATCTCACTATTGTCGATCCCTACCAAATTCCCATGCTCAAAGGCATGAAAGACACCTTCGTGGATGTCAAAGCCGTTCTGGTCAGTGGCAAACACGTCATTATCGAAATGCAAGTGCTTAACGTGGCGGGTTTTGAGAAGCGAATATTGCACAATGCGGCCAAACAATATGCCACCCAGTTGAGAAAAGGGGATGATTACACACTACTCAATCCCGTCATCGCCCTGACTTTCACTGACTTTTCCATGTTTGACGATAGTGAGGCATATATCAGCCGGTTCAGGCTGGTAGAGCGGAATCGGTTTATCGAATATAGCGACGACGTCGAACTGATTTTTGTTGAGCTTCCCAAATTTACCCTTGAGCTGGATGCGCTGAAAAACGTACAGGACAAATGGATCTATTTTATTAAAAATGCGGGTAGTCTTGAATATATACCCGATAGTCTGGGCAGCGATCCCTGTATCAATGAGGCATTCGGCCAAATCAATGAAGCTGTAATGAGTCGGGAAGAGTTGGAGATTCAGTTTAAGCGGCGCGACTTCATTATCTTGCAGCGCGGTTCGTTGATACTGGCGGAAACCAGGGGGATGGAAAAGGGGATGGAAAAAGGGATGGAAAAAGGGATGGAAAAAGGGCGTGAAGCGGTTGCTCGTAATCTGCTGGATATTCTGGACGATGAGACGATTGCCGTCAGGACTGGCTTGAGCGTTACACAGATCAAACTGTTACGGTTAGCTGATACGAAGTAGCCGGGTTTAATCGCTTATGAAAATCCTTATTGTCAGATTATCTTCGCTGGGCGATATCTTGCATTTATTTCCTGCAATTAGCGATTTACATCGCCAACTGCCCGATGCCGAGCTGCACTATCTGGTTGAACCCGCCTTTGCTGAAATGGTGGGTTGGCACTCGGCAATTCGTAAAGTGCTCACTGTACCGCTACGCAGCCATAAGAAGGCCTGGTGGAAATTACCCAAGTTACTGAGCGGACTTAAACGTCAACTTAAAGCAGAAAAATATGACCTGGTGCTTGATGCGCAGGGTTTGCTTAAAAGTGCATTGCTGGCGCGCTTGGCGGGTGCCGATATTTATGGATTTGATAAAGACAGTGCACGTGAAGCTCTGGTTACAAAGTTTTATAAGAAAATGGCCAGTGTGCCTAAAGGCCTGCATGTGATTGAAAAGAACCGGCAACTTGTAGCGGAACTTTTTGGTGCAAACATATCGCAAGCCGCTGATTTCGGGCTGCAACATTTTTGTCGGCAACAGGGCGCATTGCCCTTAACCGTTGCCGAATTTTCGGGGCTTCCGACTCTGGTGTTGTTACATGGTACAACCTGGAACAGTAAGTACTGGCCGGAATCCATGTGGTATGAATTGATAGGTTTACTGACTCGCCAGGGAATACAGTGTCTTTTGCCGTGGGGAAGTGCGGCTGAACAGTTGCGAGCCCGGCGTTTACAAGGAGCGGGTGGTAAACTGGCGCAAGTTTTACCTGGGTTGTCATTGACAGAGTTGATGGCAGTATTGTTACAGTCCCGGGGTTTTGTCAGCGTAGAGAGCGGTATAGGTCATTTGGCAACGGTGCTGGATATTCCCGGATTGATGCTGCATGGCCCAACCGCCCCCGGATACAGTGGCATACTGGATAAATCCTGCTTGCATATCACCAGTGGTCTGGAATGTTCTCCCTGTTTTAAGCGTGATTGCCCTAAAATTTCCTCTGCCGAAGACCTGCCTCCTTGCCAGTTGGCCATCACGGTGCAACGGGTTTTTGATCACTGCCTGACTATGCTGAACATACAGCCTCTGAAATGAAGCTGACATGTTAAAATTCACGATGTTTAATAAACGGTATATCGCATGAACCATTACCCTCCGGTGATCTCCGCTTTAGTCACGGTTTTGCTGACGCTGATTCTGACGTTGAGCAAACATGGCACGATACAAGATATTCCCAACGAGCGCTCCTTGCATGACACACCGGTGCCGCGTACCGGTGGAATTGCCTTGATGGCGGGCATTATGGCAGGCTGGGTATTGCTGTTCAAATTCTGGGCATGGTGGATTGTCATTCCTATGCTGGCCTTGTTCGTCTTGTCGCTGATGGACGATGTGCGCGGTCTGCAACCCAAGACGCGACTGATCGGGCATTTTATTGCCGCACTGGTTGTCTTGATCGGATCTGGAATAAGCTGGATATGGATGTTGCCGGTGTTATTGTTCATTGTCTGGATGACCAATTTGTACAATTTTATGGATGGTTCTGATGGTATGGCGGGCGGGATGGCGCTGTTCGGGTTCAGCTTCTACGGTGTGGCGGGATTGATGGCGGGCAATGAAGCCTTTGCCATGATGAACTTTGCGATTGGTGCCGCAGCCTTGGGTTTCGTCTATCATAACTTCCATCCTGCGCGTGTTTTTTTGGGTGATGCCGGCTCTATTCCATTGGGATTTCTGGCCGCAGCTTTTGGTGTCTGGGGTTGGCAACAGGGCTATTGGCCGATGTGGTTTCCTGTTTTAGTATTTTCACCCTTTACCATGGATGCCACCCTGACGCTACTCAAACGTGCGCGAAACAAGGAGAAACTATCCGAGGCGCATCGCAGCCACTATTATCAGCGTCTGGTGCAATTGGGCTGGGGGCATAGGAATACGGCGATTGCCGAATATGTACTGATGTTTGCCGCTGGCGTTTCGGCGCTATTTGCGCTGGGTTTGGATGCCAAAGGCCAGGGAAATTTGCTGGCCTGGTGGGGTGCGATTTATCTGGGTTTGAGTATGTGGATAGACCGTCGCTGGCAGCAGCATCAAGCGGCAGGGCAGCGCGATGTTGCGTAAATCCAATGTAAGAACGGCTTTGGCGGTGGCGCATGACGCGGCTGCAGCTGTGCTTGCCTGGACGCTTGCTTATTTGTTGCGTTTTAATTTTGAAATGCCCGCGCATTTTGCCGTGGAAATGCAACATACCCTGCTTTGGGTTGTACCCTTGCAAGTGGCGGTATTCTGGAAGTTTGGACTCTATCGCGGTATTTGGCGCTATGCCAGTTTGAACGATTTACGCCGTATTTTACTAGCGGTTATGCTGGCTGCCTCTTCTATTCCTATGGTGTTGTGGATGCTGCGCAGTAATTTTGTTGTTCCGCGTTCTGTGCTGTTGTTAAATCCGGTTTTGCTGCTTGCCTTCATGTGCGGAAGCCGTCTTTTGTACCGGATGTGGAAGGAAACGCGCTTTCACGGCAGTATGAAACTTTCCGGCGAGCCGGTACTGATATTGGGTGCGGGTGAGGCGGCCATTACTTTATCCAAAGATTTGGCGAAAAATCCCAACTGGCAGTTAGTGGGGTTTCTGGATGACGATGGCAGCAAGAAAAATTATATTCTGAATGGTGTCAAGGTGTTGGGGTGTTTGGACGAATTGGATCAGTGGGTGATGCATTTTGGTATTGAACGCGTGATTATTGCGATGCCTTCCAGTTCACACAAGCAGCGCCAGCGTGCTATTAAATTATGTACTGCAGCGAAAGTGGAAGCGCTCACCGTCCCATCGTTTGATGATCTGATGAGTGGCAAGGTGGCTGTATCGCAATTGCGCGCGATTGAACTGGATGATTTGCTGGGGCGCGATCCTGTGGTGCTGGATACGGCAGGTTTGCAAGGCTTGATAGCGGGTCATGTGGTGATGGTGACCGGTGCCGGTGGTTCGATAGGCTCTGAATTATGCCGGCAAATAGCGAAGTTTTTACCATCGAAACTGGTGCTGTTTGAGCAAAGTGAATTTGCGATTTATACCCTGGAACAGGAGTTGCAGCAGACTTATCCGTTGTTAAATTTTGTTTGTCTGGTGGGCGATGTGCGTGATGCAGCACGCGTGGACGAAGTTATGCAGCTTCACCATCCTGCCGTGTTATTTCATGCTGCCGCTTATAAACATGTTCCTATGATGGAAACGCACAATGCCTGGCAATCGATCCAGAATAACGTGCGGGGAACCTGGACGGTGGCACGCGCTGCACAGCAGCATAAAGTCGCAAAATTTGTGATGATTTCGACCGATAAGGCGGTAAATCCGACCAATGTGATGGGTGCCTCTAAGCGCCTGGCCGAAATGGTGTGTCAGGCGGTGCAGCCTTCGGCAGAAACACGATTCGTCATCGTTCGTTTCGGCAATGTGCTGGGCAGTACGGGTAGCGTGATTCCGAAGTTCCGCGCACAGATTGCACAGGGCGGCCCGATTACGGTTACGCATCCTGATATTACCCGCTATTTCATGTCCATACCGGAAGCGGCGCAACTGGTGTTGCAGGCGGGCTTGATGGGGTTGGGTGGTGAGATTTTTGTGCTGGATATGGGCGAGTCAGTAAAAATTGTCGATTTAGCGAAAGAGTTGATTCGTCTGTCTGGTTTTACCGAAGAGGAAATAAAAATCGAATTTTCCGGGCTGCGTCCAGGCGAGAAGCTTTATGAAGAACTGCTGGCCGATAATGAACACACCTTGATAACGCCGCATCCGAAATTGCGTATCGCACAGGCGCGCAAGGCCGATGCAGTCTGGCTTGCGAGTCTTTTGGAGTGGATTGAGGTTGCGCCCCAGCCTGATATCGAAGTAAGGAAGGCGCTTGAAGTTTGGCTGCCGGAGTATCAGCCCAATCCAAAATACCAGGATTGATGGCTATGAGTAAGCTCTCTGTTGTCATTATCACTAAAAATGAGGCGGATAATATCTGCCAGATAAAATGATCCATTGAAATTGTGAATAACGATCTGTTGTTTAACATTGTCAATGCGGGTGAAACCAGTACGACGGAATTCAAAACCACTTTCCAAAAGGAGGTGATTGAAACCGTGGTTGCGTTCGCCAATGCAAAGGGTGGGCAGATCATTATTGGCGTCTCGGATGCGAGGCAGAGAATGCGGACTGATTGAGCGTTATGGTTCGGGTATCAAGCGTATCAGGAACGCGTGCGTGAAACATGGTCTAGCAGAACCTGTATTTGAAGAATTTCAACATGGCTTTCATGTTGTGATTTACAAAGAATCGGCCTCTGAGGGAGTAAATGGCGGAGTAAATGGGTTGCTTGCGCACATACAGTCACACCCGGGGCAGCGCGCGAGTGAAATTTCCGCCGTAATTAACATACCTCTGCGAACCATTGAGCGCTGGCTTAAGGATCTACGCGAAACAGGCGATATTGAATTTCGTGGTGCTTCAAAGACAGGAGGCTATTTTGCAAAATAAGCCATTAGTCAGAATTAAAAAGATATGAAGGGGAAATAATTGCTTATGCGTTGCAACACCCTAATCTCGTCAAAGCAAGGCTATGGATTTCATGCGTTGCAGATCAGTGCTGTATTGCTGGGGTTTTCTGTGCCAATTTCGGTGGCGATGGATAATGTGTTACTGGTAATCGTGCTGCTAGGCGCACTACTTAACGTCCATGCCGTCTGGAATATGGCTAAGGAAAATCCGCTTGCCCGAGCAGCATGGCTGTTATTTTTGGCATTGTTTGTCGCGATGTTTTACGGATCACCCTCTGTCAGTGACTCTTTAGGTGCATTAGGCAAATATGCAGATTTAGCATTTATTCCGATGTTCATGCTGTTATTCAACAATGAGATCTGGCGGAAGCGGGCTGTCTATGCTTTTTTGGGCGCAATGGGGCTAACTTTGTTGTTGTCGTATTTGGTAGCCTTGAAATTGTTGCCCATTCAACATTGGATGACTCCATATGCCGTGATTGATAATCCTGTTATTTTTCACAGCCACATCGCACAAAATAATATGATGGCTTTGGCGGCATTTCTTGCATTATTACAATGTCGTGATGCCTTAACTTCCAGAATCCGTTTTGTGTGGGGATTATTTGCTGTACTAGCGATGGCGAACATATTATTCATGGTACAGGGGCGTACAGGCTATATTATTTTATTGGCTCAATTATGCTGGTTTGCATGGAGCAGCCTGACGCGCTATTTTTATCTGCGTGGCAAGGTATGGGGTTGGCGACAAGGATTGATGCTTTTGGCTGCGAGCGTTGTGCTTGTTGGTGCAGCCTATGTTAGTTCAGAGCGACTGCATGATCGTGTGAGTATGGTGAAATCCGAGTTCCATGAATGGCAACCTAACCATGGGAAGGATACTTCCACGGGGCAGCGTCTGGATTTTTATTACAATACATTACAAATCGTACAGCAACATCCATTACTGGGTGTAGGTACAGGGGGATTTCCGTCCGCCTTTGCAAGGCAGATTGCAGGGAATGGTGCACCATTGACCGTTAATCCACATAACGAATTTTTGTTGATTACGGTGCAAACCGGTTTGGGCGGATTGGTTTTACTGCTTTATCTGTTTTATATGCATTGGCATTGTGCACTCAAACTGAGTACGGCATTTGAGCAGGATGCGGCACGAGGTTTACTTTTGATGTATTTGATTAATTGCGCTTTAAATTCTGCGCTATATGATCATGTTGATGGTTTATTGTTTGCTTTTATGACAGCAATATTTTTTTCCGGTTACCGTTGTAAAGTGGTCAAACATGAATAAGCTATCCGTGATCGTCATCACTAAAAATGAGGCGGCTAATATTCGTGCCTGCATAGCATCGGTTGCTTGGGCAGATGAAATTATTGTCGTTGATTCAGGCAGTAGTGATGCAACTGTCGCTATTTGTCGTGAGTTAGGTGCGTCAGTGTTTGTTCATGATTGGCCGGGATTTGGTATCCAAAAAAATCGAGCTTTGTCGTACGCAACGTGTAGTTGGGTATTTTCGATCGATGCCGATGAGCGCGTGACGCCTGAGTTGCGAGAAGCAATCGAAACGGTATTACTAAAGCCGGATAGTGATTATTCTTCTTATGAAATTTCTAGAATTTCCAGTTATTGTGGGCGATATATGCGCCACTCTGGCTGGTATCCCGATCATATTGTGCGGCTTTTTAAACGGGATAAGGCACATTTTAGTAATAACTTAGTTCATGAAAAGTTATTGGTTGAAGGTGTGCCGGGTAAACTGTCAGGTGAGTTGTTGCATTTTGCTTTTGATGATTTAGAAGAAGTCTTACATAAGGTTAATCAGTATTCCTCAGCTGGAGCCGCGATGATGCAGCAAAAGGGCAGGCAGACTTCGTTGTCCGGCGCCGTAGTACGCGGAATCTGGAGTTTTATGCGTAGCTATGTGCTGCGTGGTGGTTTTCTGGATGGGAGAGAGGGCTTTATGTTGGCGGTCTCAAATGCGGAAGGCACTTATTACCGTTACGTGAAACTAATGTTGCTTAACAGTAAATCATAATGCGTATCGCCTTGATTATTACCACCTATAACCGCCCTGATGCCTTAGCTGCTGTGTTAGAAGGTTGCGTGGTTCAGACTGATCTGAATTTTGAAGTCATTGTAGCAGATGATGGTTCTACACCGGTCACGGCTGATCTGATTGAAACTTATAAGGTGCGCTCCCCATTTGCTATTAAGCATGTCTGGCAGGATGACTTGGGATTTCGAGCCGCTGCAATTCGAAACCGTGCACTGGCGGCAACGAAAGCTGAATATATTATTTTTGTGGATGGTGATTGTGTTTTTCCACCGGGTTTTGTGGCCAGTCATCGCAATTTGGCGGAACGCGGTTGGTTCTTGTCAGGCAATCGGTTAATGTTAACGCGCTCATTTACTGAGAAAGTATTGAGCGAAAAATTGCCTATCCACTTATGGCGAACCGGTGACTGGCTGAGGGCGCGATGGTGTGGACATATTGAACGTTTATTGCCATTGATACACTTGCCCGCTTTAACGGGGTTGCGTAAGCGCTTCCCTTTGCGCTGGAAAGGTGCGAAAACTTGTAATTTGTCGGCGTGGAGGGCGGATTTGTTGCGTGTGAATGGTCTGGATGAAAGCTATAGTGGTTGGGGGCTGGAAGATTCCGATCTGGTGATACGATTGTTGCGTGCAGGGATAAATAATAAGTCGGCACGGTTTTCAGTACCTGTATTTCATTTATGGCACAGTGAAAACGATCGTTCACAACTGATAGAAAATCGCCAGCGCCTTCAGATTGTACTTAACGCCAGTCACACTCGTGCCATTCAAGGTGTGGATCAATACCTATGAAGATATTGCATGTGGTGCGGCGTTACGGGCCGGTCGGCGGAATGGAACGCTATGTCTGGGAGTTAACCCGGGAATTGCGCAATTTAGGTCATGAGGTCGAGGTGTTGTGCGAAGTCTGTCTTGCAAATAAACCCAAGGGCATCGTCGTGCATGAGTTGGGTACCATAGCACTGCGTCCGAGATGGATTTCCTTGATGCGCTTTAGTCGTCGTGTTACACGGTGGTTAGACGCGAATCCACGTCCTGACAGCGTGATACACAGCAATGAACGATTAAGGTCCCATCACATCACGACTTTTCATGGGCCGCCGTTTGCGACTGTGTTTGAGAAACCGTGGTGGCGTATGATTTCAATACGTGTTGTTATGCAGTTGTATTTGGAGCGGTGTGAATTAACCACAGCGAAATATATCGTTCCAAACTCTATTTTCATCAGGCAGCAGTTGTCACATTACTATCCGGAATTGGCGCATAAATTGACTGAGCCTATTGTGCCTGGCGTGCTCAGTTGCACATCGCGCGTATCCCGTTATGTACCTGAAAATGCTGGTGTTGTCGGCTTTGTCGGTAAGGAATGGAAGCGCAAGGGCTTGCCTTTCGCTGTAAAGATCATCAAGCAGTTACGTCGCAAGCGGCCTTTTCTAAAGTTTTGTGTGATTGGCCCCGATGTGGCCGAGGTGCAATCGTTGTTGAATGATGCTAAAAATGACCAACTGTTGGGTTGGAGTAATGTTTCGCACTATACGGAATTTGATGTCTTATTGCATCCTGCACGCGCTGAACCCTATGGAATGGTGATATCAGAGGCGATGGCGGCATGTGTCCCAGTTGTCATATCCGATGTGTGCGGGGCAGCGATTCACGTCACAACGGCGGCAGGTTCGGTTTTGTCATTGTCGGCATCCGTTGAAATATGGGCAGATGCAGTTGAGAAGCAGCTTTTGCGAGGTGATCAAATCCCGAAATTCGAACGCAGTTGGCGTGAAGTAGCTGGAGAGTATGAAACGCTTTATTGTCAGCTGAATTGCAAGGAGCATCGATGATCTATAAGGAATTATTGAGAGCGGTCAGATTGTTGAGATCGTTACCAAAAACAATTTATTTCAATTTCCATTATTTAAACTTTAGCCAGGCTATCAAGTTGCCGATTTGGGTGTCACATCGTGTTGCCTTCGGCTGTCTTGGGGGGCGGGTAGAAATCGGTGAATGTAGGTCAGGAATTGTTCAAATAGGCTTTGATCGCACCGGCATGTTTGATGAAAATGTTCAATCGGTGTGGCATATATCTGGATGCATTAAGTTTTTAGGTAAAGCTAGAATTGGTCCTGCTATGAAACTAAAGGTTTCTGGTGAGCTTTTTTTGGGGAAAAATTTTCGTGCCGGAAACAACATGTCAATTTATTGCTCTGAGCATATCCGTTTTGGTAGTGACTGCTTGTTATCATGGGACGTTTTGTTGATGGATAATGATTTCCATGAAATCAGGGATTTTTCAGGTCAGGTGATCAACCAATCTAGGCCGATCATATTTGGGGATAATGTCTGGATAGGCTGCCGGTCGACTGTGATTAAGGGAGCTGGTAGTGCCGATAGTTGTGTGATTGCAGCGGGAACTTTGCTGAATAAACGGCTGGGTTTTTGCAATAGCATTATTGGCGGCAGACCATTGAAGGTGCTGAAAGAAAATATTGTATGGAATACTTGATCTGTAATCATGCCCGAAAGGCATTCCTTCAATTTGAAAACAGACATACTGAAAAACTGCCATGAGCCATTCTTTACCGCATATTTCCGTTGTTATTCCCGTTTATAAGGCAGAACGCTGTCTTGATGAGTTATATGGCCGTTTGAAAGTTGCGCTGGAGAGCGTGACGCCTTCATTTGAAATCGTATTGGTCGAAGATTGCGGTGGGGACAATTCCTGGCAGGTGATTGAGCGGCTGGCGGCGGCTGATTCGCGTGTGCGCGGTATTCAGTTCAGTCGAAATTTCGGGCAGCATTACGGCATCACAGCGGGTATTGATCACTGCAATGGCGACTGGGTGGTGGTGATGGATTGCGACTTGCAGGACAGGCCAGAGGAAATACCGCACCTGTATGCCAAGGCACAGGAAGGCTACGATATCGTGTTAGCCAGACGCGGAGTCAGGCAAGATCCTGTACTCAAACGCGCGACTTCCTGGCTGTTTTACAAGTTGTTCAGTTATTTGGCTGATATTGAATATGATGGTGAGACGGGAAATTTTCGCATTATGTCGCGAAAAGTGACGGAAAGTTTTTGTCAAATGCGCGAACAGTTGCGATTTTTTGGTGGCTTGGTGCAATGGGTGGGTTTTCCGACTGCCAGTATTGAAGTCGAGCATGCAGAACGCTTTGAAGGGAATTCAACCTATACTTTCGCCAAGCTTTGGAAGCTCGCTGCCGAGAGTATCATCGCTTATTCAGATAAGCCATTGCGTCTTGCGGTGCGCTTTGGTTTTATGATGGCGCTTTTTTCCTTTTGCTATGGCCTCTATATACTCGGACATGCGCTGTTTTATGGCTCGCCTATCCCTGGTTGGAACAGCCTGATTGTATCGTTGTATTTTATTGGCGGCATCATCATCTCAATTCTCGGAATAATCGGTATTTATCTGGGTAAGACTTTTGATGAGAGCAAGAAGCGGCCTCTGTATATCGTCAGGAGGTCAACATTTGATGAATAGTTTAATTAAGCCTACGCCGTGGGATACGGCAGCGCTCGGTATGTCTACCTGGGAATTGTGTGAATATTCTGAGGCAGCCTTGCAACAGTCAGTGGCAACAGCAGGTCATTATACTTTGAAGCTAGATCCTTTAGCCGATAAAAGGCTGTTGCATGAATACGGGTTTTATTACTGCGATACGCTGATTGAGCCTCACTGCAATATACTTCGCCTGCGCAGGCTTAACCACTCTGAAATATCTGTTTCTAAGCAGGTTGATATGCAGCAGGCACTGAAAATCTGTCACGGGGCATTTGAACATGGTCGTTTCCATCGCGATTTTAATTTGTCGCGGGCGGTGGCCGACTTGCGCTACGACAACTGGCTGAAGCAATTGCTAGCCGCTGAGCAGGTTTATGGCTTGTATTGGCATGAAGAGTTGGCGGGCTTTATTGCTTATAGTGGCAATAATTTGTTGCTGCACGCGGTGGCTGAAGCATATCGTGGCAAAGGGCTGGCAAAGTTCTGGTGGAGCACGGTATGCTCTGAGCTTCTGGTAGCGGGCTGCGATGAGGTGAAAAGTTCGATTTCCGCCAGCAATCTGGCCGTGCTTAATCTGTATACCTCGCTGGGTTTTTCCTTCAACCATCCTCAGGATGTTTATCATCGCATGACGACGTGACTATGAGCTATTTTTATATTTTCCTAACCATCCTCTTGACCGTATATGGTCAGATCGCCATCAAATGGCAAGTTCTTAAAGTGGGCTCATTGCCACAGGGAACGGCGGAAAAAATCAGTTTCATGCTGCATTTGCTGCTTAATCCGTGGATTGTGAGTGCGCTTGCCGCCGCTTTTCTGGCTTCATTTTTCTGGATGGCCGCGATGACTAAGCTTCAGTTGAGCCATGCCTATCCCTTTATGGGGTTAACCTTCGTGGTGGTGATGCTGGCCAGCGGCATTTTTTTTCACGAACCCATCACGACGCTTAAGATTGTCGGCGTGGCACTGATTGTGCTGGGTTTAGTCGTGGCCAGTCAGGGATAAGTGCGGATTTACGTGCGTTTACGGGCAACGATAAACAGCGATCCACCAGCGGGGAAACGTACACTCAATCGCGTCAAAAATATTTCGGCAGACATGATAGTTCGCAAAAAATAATTCATGACGGTGCCGATTTGAAGTTCAGCCATCGGGTCGTGCTGACCGTCATTACGGGTATTGCCCAGTTTGCGCGATAGCCACATCAGCGGCAGTAGCAGTGATACGAAGGATCCGCTGTCGACCACGTCAAATCCCGCCCGCGAAGCCTTATCAATTAGTTCTTTTGCCGTATAGCGGCGGACATGGCAGGCCATTTCATCTTGAGCGCTCCACAGTGCAGGGTGTTGCGGCACGGTCAGTATTGTCACTCCGCCAGGTTTGAGCGCCTGGTACATCTGTTTGAGCACAGCTTCGTCCTCTTCAATATGTTCAAGCACATCGAAAGCGCCTATGGCATCAAAATGCGCATCGAAGGGAATGTCTCTTGCATCCATTTGCAAGAATTGAGCTGCAGGTAAACGCTGAGCGGCATAGCTCAGGCCTGCGCTGAAAATTTCAGCCCCCGTCAGTTTTGCCGAAGGATACGCAGAAGCGATTCCGGATAGCACGAAACCTGTGCCGCAACCGATCTCCAGAAAAGCGTGCAGGTTGGATGTGTGCTTTTTTATTAACAATAAAATTAGATCATTACGAGATTGAAACCAGAAGTTTCCGGTTTCCAGCGCGGCAAGTTGTCCGAAATATTCCGGATGGAATCCTTCGTTTGAATTGGCCAGTTTTTCGGCTAGGGCTGGATAACCATTTATTTCAGGAGGCGTGAAACCGCATGAGGTGCAGCGCCAGCCATCGCTGGCGAAACGGGTCTTACATGCACAGCAAATTTTCATGCTAAATTTCTGTTGCTGATGAAAAAAACACGAATTGCATCACAAATACGCGCGATTTCCTCTGCGCTCATTTCATAATACACGGGCAGTCGCAGCAGTCGTTCACTCAAGTCGTCGGTGATTTTCATACTGCTACCTGTACGTCCATATCGTCGACCGGCAGGCGAAGAGTGTAGCGGCACGTAATGAAAGACAGGATGGATAAATTGAGCCTTTAGGTGTGTAATCAGTTGGCTGCGCGTAGTCAGGCTATCTAGAATGAGGTAGTACATGTGGCCGTTGCTGTCTTCGTCGAAATTCGCAATCCGCAGATCGGCTGAAAGGGTGGCGAGTTGTTTGGTGTACGCTGTGCAAATGTTGCGCCGTTTATTGATGATTTCATCGGCGCGTTCCAGTTGCGCATAAAGGAAGGCGCTGACCAGTTCGCTGGGCAGATACGACGAGCCGATATCTACCCAGGTGTATTTGTCCACTTCACCGCGAAAGAACTGGCTACGGTTGGTTCCTTTTTCACGAATAACTTCGGCACGTTCGGTGAAACGCTCATCATTGATCAGCAGCGCGCCGCCTTCACCACTGATGATGTTTTTGGTTTCGTGAAAGCTCAGGCAACCAAAATGTCCGATTGTGCCCAGCGCCCGGCCTTTGTAGGTGGAGAGCAGTGCTTGTGCCGCATCTTCAACTACCAGCAGATTGTGCCGTTCTGCGATTTCCATGATGCGATCCATTTCACACGGTACCCCCGCGTAATGAACCGGCACGATAACACGTGTTCTGGACGTGATCGCGGCCTCGATCAGGTTTTCATCCAGGTTTAGTGTGTCCGGTCTGATGTCGACGAACACAGGTATGACACCGCGTAATACAAACGCGTTGGCGGTTGAGACGAAGGTGTAAGACGGAAGGATGACTTCATCACCTGGCTGGATGTCGCAAAGAATGGCGGCCATTTCAAGTGCGCCAGTACAGGAGTGAGTGAGCAGCGCTTTCAGGCAGCCCAGCTTGTCTTCAAACCATCGGTTGCAAAGCTTGGTGTATTTGCCATCCCCTGAGAGATGGCCTTGAGCGACGGCGTCAGCAATCAGTGACAGTTCCCGGCCTATGATGAAGGGCTTGTTGAATGGAATAGGTTTCATTGAGGCCACATAAAAAAGGACGGGTTATTTTATCGTTAATTCGTCTGCGCAGGCAGATCCGCGACAGAGCAAATATAGTTTATCTCTGCCGAGTTGGTATTCTTGGACTATTTGAAGCTGTTTGGGCTCCGCGGTCATGGAGATAACAAATCCGGAATCAAAATTAGCAGGAGGAAATTGCAGTGTTTGTTGTGGATAGCGTTTTTGGTTGATATAGGCGGCTACATTCAGGCCGTTGGTGGTGACGTCGGTGATATACAGTGGCTGTTGATGTGTGCGGGCGATGATGTCGCTGGCCGTCAGTTCATAATTTTCGCCACGATACTGATGCTGATAAAGAGGGAATGCGACCAGTCCTAGTATGACGTTGAGTGCAATCGTCGCGGCTAACCAGTAGCGGGTGGTATGTATAGCCGCCGTCCCTGAACGCCAGATTAGACGTGCGCTGATCAGTGCGAACAGCGGATAGACAGGCATCAGATAGCGTACGCCGCTGTGCGGTGCGAGCCAGTAGGGAAGAAAGTTAACAGCTGCGATCAGCAACGCAGTACGGAAGTGTTCGGGCCATGGTTCTACTTCCTGAATGCGTCGACGCCAGGCAAAATATATGACCAGTGCGCCCACAGGCAACAGTCCGGACCAGATTTCCAGCGGATATAACAAGAGCTTGGTGAAATAAGCGGTGATATCCGGCAATGCGAGTTTGTCGAGAATTTCATTAAACATGCGCCCGCTTTGCCCGTGCCCGGATGGTATGAGTCTGAACCAGAGCATGGGTGCGGCCAACATGAAGGCATGAGCGCCTAATGAGGCGGGTTTGAGTAAAAATTGGCGGTTGCTGCGAGTGCGCGCAAGCACTAGCAGGGCGATACCGTAAAACACGTAGGCGGTGAAGGCTTTGCTCAGGAAAGCGCAGGTTAGCGCTATTGCTGCTACCCAAAGCAGTTTCTGACGCTGCTCTGTGCAGGCTATCCACAGGGCTGCGATAGATGTGAAGATGAATGTTGCGAACATCGGGTCTACGTAGGCCAGCCAGCCGTGGTACATCAGCACGTCTTCGAAGGTCAAATAAACCAGCGCGCTAAAGACGTCAAAATTGCGATCCATAAATAAGCGCAATACCAGCCAGTACAACACAGTGGCGCTGGCGAGTGTGGCACAGATAGTCAGCCCACGTGCCACTTCGAGCAGATGTGACCAGTCGAATAAATTAGCACATACGATGATCATCCAGTTGAATAACGGGTTGTGCT